>JAUIGC010000297.1 GCA_030429835.1 Bacteroidia bacterium | reverse complement strand
AAGGTCTTAAAAGCATACTTACATAGTATTTCAAGGGATTCGGTGCCAATTCCTTTATTTCTATCTCCTTTATCATTTATTAAAACACCTATACCCGCTCTTTTATTTTTTGGATCGAAATCAAAAAGATCTATTAATCCCAAGGCCTCATTATTTAAGGTACAAATAACTAATCGTAATTGTTTGACGTCATAAATATCCCTATGTGCATTGTCCAAATACAATTTTAGAACATCCCTGGAATACGGAGTGATTGTACCACTAATTTCCCAAACCGATGGATTGTTTTCCAATTCAAAAAGCAAATCCAGATCTTCTTTTTCAAGGGCCCTTAGCTTAACTTTATTTCCTTGGAGGCTTACCATGTAATTTCTCCTTTAAAAACTTGCTTGGCCTCCCCTATTAAGTGAATTTGACCATAGCTTCCTTCACTAAATTCAAATTCAATCTTTAACTTACCACCAACCGCATTGATGTGGGCATAGTTACTTTTTATTATACCTAATTCATGCATGGCCAAAGCCACAGCCGTAACGCCTGTACCACAAGAAAGTGTCTCGTCCTCTACCCCTCTTTCGTAGGTCCTTACATTGAAAGTATCCTCTGACTCTTGCTCTACAAAATTAATATTGCTTCCCACCTCCCCATAAATGCCGTACCTTAATTTAGCGCCTTCCTTGGCCACATTGAACGTACTAAGTTGGGAAACCAATTGTACATGGTGCGGAGATCCGGTATTAAGATACAAGGCGCTGGTTTTTCTTTTAATCTCGGTAACGTCTTGCATTTTAAGACTGACGATATCTTCGTCAACTGTAGCAGTATGAGGTCCATCCACAGCGATAAATTTTGCTTTTCTTTCGATGATGCCTAAAAACTTTGCAAATGCCACAATGCATCTTCCTCCATTTCCGCACATACTTCCCTCCTTGCCATCGGCATTATAATATACCATTCTAAAATCATGGGAATCATCGTTTTCAAGAAGAATAAGTCCATCCGCACCAATTCCAAATCTTCTATGGCACAAAAAGGAAACGAGCTTATTGTTATCCTTAGGAAAAAACAACGTCCTATTATCGATTACTACAAAGTCGTTTCCCGTGCCTTGATATTTAAAAAATGTAGTGGTCATGTTGAGTGCAAAAACACAAAGATATGATTTATTAAAGGCATCCTTGCAGTTAAAAAGTCGTTAAACCATTACCAAAAAAATGGAAATGATGTAATTTTACTCTTAAATGGTTAAAACAGTATAGATTATGAAGAAAATTGGAGGACTTTTACTCGTTTCCATCTGCACAGGCGCAATTACTTTGGGTGCCTATAAACTTCTTTTTGAAAAACCCAATTATGCAATTGTTTCGTCAAACGATTCACAGCCTGTATTCAGTACCAACTACACCCCGACCTCGGCTTTGGGTTCCGGTATTAACGAGGTAGATTTCACCAACGCTGCAGAACGAACCGTAAATTCAGTAGTCCACGTTAAAAATCTAACTCTAAGCACCCGAAGAAGTAGTGTTTTCGACTTCTTCTATGGTTCTGGAGGTACCGTTACGCCACAAGTAGGCACAGGGTCTGGGGTAATCATTTCACAGGATGGATATATTGTGACAAATAACCATGTAATTGCCAACGCCACCCAACTACAGGTAACACTTAATAATAACCAAACCTACGAGGCAGAATTGGTAGGTACAGATCCCAATTCAGATATTGCCCTGATTAAGATTGATACCAATGACAAATTACCCTATTTGGCATTTGGAGATTCGGACAACACCAAAATTGGTGAATGGGTGCTGGCGGTTGGAAACCCTTTTAATCTTACTTCTACGGTTACCGCGGGTATCGTTAGTGCCAAAGCACGGAGTTTGGATACGCGCTCAAATCAATCTTTTATACAAACGGATGCAGCAGTAAATCCTGGGAATTCGGGAGGTGCCTTGGTCAATACCAATGGCGATTTAATAGGCATCAATACGGCTATTTCATCCCAAACCGGTTCCTATGTTGGATACTCCTTTGCCGTTCCTAGCAATATTGCCAAGAAAGTAGTTAATGACATCATGGAGTACGGCAATGTCCACAAGGCCTTTATGGGAATTAGGCCTGCCCCTATTAATACTAGGGATGCTGTAGAAAGGGGAATCAATAATATTGACGGGGTCTATATAGAATTTATAGAAGAGGAATCCGGTGCGGATGAGGCAGGTTTGCAACTAGGGGATATTATCAAGAAAGTTGATCAGATAGAAATACACAGATATCCTGATTTATCCGGCTACTTAGGGACAAAACGTCCGAACGATACTATAAATGTTGTTGTAGAAAGGGATGAAGAATTACTGACCTTTCCATTGGTTTTAAAAGAAAGACAATTATTGACGGTGCCGGCCATGGGCATGGAAGTAAAAAACCTAACCAAGGAAGATCAAAAAAGATTTAGGACCAAGAAAGGGGTTAAAATCACAGGCGTACCCGAACGTTATAGAGGTTATGGTTTGGAAGGTAAGGTCATTGTGCAGGTCGATGATAAGGAAATAAATAATATATCCGATGCGGACACTGCTTTTGGATCGATATCACGATATGGAAAGACCATCATTACCATGCTCAACGAAAAAGGAGAACGAGAACGCTTAATTTTTCAATAAATCATTATAAATGTAAAGGAAGCATCCGTTTTTATGGATGCTTCTTTATTTATATGTATGTTATAAAAGTTTTCAGAATGTTTAATTTTGATAATATTTATAACAACCACCTAATATGTCACGAAAAATATCCTTTGAAAAAGAATTAGCGTTCCAGGCGGATAG
>JAUIGC010000060.1 GCA_030429835.1 Bacteroidia bacterium | reverse complement strand
TGATGCTTTGGTTGCTGTAGTCCGATTTCTTTACTATAGGGAAATACAGGTAACCTTTCCCCTCTTTCTCATGGTCTACAAAACCCTTGCTTTCCAAAATCCTGATTATGGTGGACACCGTGTTATAGGCCGGTTTTGGCTCTGGAAGCTCATCAATTACTCCCGCTACATTGGACTTTTCCAACTGCCATAATACGTGCATTACTTCTTCCTCTGCCTTTGTGAGCTGTTTCATTTTCAACTATTTTCTTAGTTTATTATAAACAAATATAACTAAATATTTAGTTTTAACTAATTTTTTAGTTTAAAAAGACTTAAAAAAATCCGCCAGGTAGTACTCTGACGGATTATGTTTTAGAAACTAACGGTAACCTTTCCCCTTACATAGAATGGAGTTCCCGGCGTAAAATGTATTTCCTCAACAGAGGCAGCCTCGTTGAATAACCGACTTTCGGTCGCAAATTGCGTTTCGTTCCACTCAGTATCAAAAAGGTTTTCAACGATTAAACCGAAAGTCCAATTCTTTAGACTATAATTTAAGGTTGCATCGGTTACAAAATAGCCCTCGGCCACAATGGAATTGTCCTCATTAGCAGGTCTTTCATCGATATACCTATAATTGAGACTACCGAAGAAGCAATCAGTATTTCCCAAGGTCATTCCTCCAGACATAGTAAAATCCGGAGCAAGGGGAATATAGTCAGCTCCATCGGCTTCCTCGGTACTCCGTGCATGGGTATAATTGGCATCGGAATATAGATATAGCCAATCCAATGGCTGATATCGTGCTCCCACTTCGACCCCCATTCTCCTTGTCTTGCCACTAGGTTCTACAATGGCCGCATCGCCAACGTACACGAACTCCTGATCCAAAAACAGACTCCATAAGGTGGCGTTAAGCACCAATTTATCCATAGGTTTGACAATAGTTCCAAGATCAACACCATATGCTGCCGGTAGGATTTCCTGGCCCCCGTTCGCCACTACTACCCGGGTATCGTTCGAATGAAAACCGATTCCCGTCTTTAGAAAGAACTGTGTATTCTGCGTGGGGCTGTAAATGGTATTGAATTTGGGACTGATGACCATTTTTTCTTCACTGCGGTTATCATACAGTCCGCTTAACTTGTTGTAGTAATCAAACTTAAAATAATCCAGTCGCAGTGCCGGTTCAAAGGTGAACTTACCCGAATTTACACTAGCCCCGGCAAAAGCATAGCCGTTGACCTCATCGATATTTCCATAGGCCAGGTGTTGCAATAGTTCTTGCCGGTTTAAGGTTCTGGACAATTGGTTGTCATCTATATTATCATATCGAAAACCAATACCCCCGTTGTACTCAAACTCCAAATTGCCCAATTTGGCCGAATTATTATTGAAAACGGTCTTGGCCCCGGCCATTAACCGGTCTTCATATTGCTCTATTTGATCTCCATTCACTGGATCTTCCAGAAAAAACGTAAAGTTGGAAAAAAGGTTAAAATGATATTGGGACACAAAGGCCATAGTTTCCAACGATTTACTTGAACCTAGATTTTTGGTATGGTTTAAAACCACGTTGGTCCTACTGGTCTTTCCGCCTTCGGTATCATCAATGGCTCCAAAGCGACCGATTAGCCCTTGGTCTATCGCTCTTTGTGGCACCTGCCCCGAAGCATCCCATTTACTGGAAAAATGTGATGCCGTCAAAATCAGTTCCTGTTCTCCGGGCAAGGCATAGCTATATCTTCCCATAACATTGATTCTATTAAAATTCTGGGGCGAATCAAAAGGGCCATCCGTTAAATAGAGCTCAGAAGCCAAATAGGCACTGCTATTTTGATTTTCCAGCACATTCAACATCCCCATGAACCTACGGGTACCAAATTGTCCTATTTCGGTAGACACCATACTTTGGGCCAGGCGCTTTCGCAATTTTAGGTTAACATAACCAGCGGTGTTAAAATTCCCTTGGTCGGCATAATAAGGCCCTTTTCCAAAATTGATGTTCTCTATGGTCTCAGGAATTACAAAATGAAGGTCTGCATAACCTTGTCCATGGGCATGGGAAACCATGTTAACGGGCATTCCTTCCACGCTAATGGCCACATCGGTTCCGTGGTCCACGTCAAAACCGCGTAAAAAAATCTGTTCAGCCTTTCCCCCTCCGGCATGTTGACCAATGATCAGCCCCGGTACCTTTCTAAGAATTTCCTGGGAGGATTTTACCGGATTGGTTTTAACGTCAACATCAACCAGTCGGCTTAAAGCATCCACCTTGGATACCAAAACCACCTGATCCAGTGAAATGAAGCTTTCCTTGAGAACAATGGTAATAGGTTTCTCCAAATCTGTCCGACTCACAACCCGGGTTTGGGTTTCATATCCCAAAATTGAAAAATAAATGGTATCGTTTACCGTGGTCCTATCCAGTACGAAATGTCCCGTAGCATCGGTATGGTTATGCTGACCGCTGGTTTTATTGAATATCCCAGCATCTTCCAAAGGCGTACCGGATTCATTTACCAGTTTACCCTTTAAGTTTTGTGCGGCAATGGTACCCATGAAAAACATGGATATCCCCGCGATAATGTATTTCATAATATCGTAATTATTGAATTTGATTAGCGTGAATAATTGTGGATTTCAGGGTATAGGTCATTTGCCGAAATAGTAAACTTCGGACAAGAGAGATTATACCCTTTTACTATTTATTTACGCTGGGGAGGAGGTGTACTTATATGGATATACCTGTAATGCTGTCTTTTGATATAACACCAATTGGGTTGTTTATTTTCTACGAGGACAGTAGCAGGCATCAGTTTAGATTCACCTGAAAAATGTTTGTCCAATTTTTCAGTATCAGCATCCTTTTTATCCTTTTTCTGCTGTTTATTGGCTTCCAATAATTCCTTAAGTTCTTCCAAAGCCTTATGGGAATGGCCCACCATACCCTCCAAGGATGAATAATCCGGTAATTCGTGCCCAAAGGCGTAACTATGATGATGGCCTTTGGGAGCCAGCATGTGGGACACTTCGTGCAAAGTCTCCATCACCAAGCCATTGAAAATTCCTAGGAAATAAAATATGCACATGAGTCCTCCGCCTAATCGAAGTAACTTACTTTTTGCATATTCTTTGGTACATTCCACCATTGATTTGGTCTACAGGTTTCAAAAATACCTACGAAACTTAAATGGCGAAGGTTTTATTTTTATTTTGTTTGTAACAATTACAGGTTAGACCTGTCTTACCTAAAAAAAGATTTACCATGGATATCGTTTTGTTGGTCATTGGGTTTGTTTTTATGCTAATTGGTATTTTAGGAAGTTTTTTACCCGTTCTACCTGGTCCTCCCTTAAGCTGGATAGGGCTGCTTCTTTTATATTTAACAAAGGCCATACCCAACAATTGGTGGATCTTGGGAACTACCTTGGCCATTGCCCTAATCGTTTTTGGATTGGATTATATAATCCCAGCTATGGGCACTAAAAAGTTTGGTGGCACAAGGGCCGGGGTCATTGGAACAACAGTTGGATTGTTGGTCGCCTTGGTTTTTCCTTTTTTTGGTCCTTTTGGTATTGTTATCTGGCCATTTATAGGTGCCTTGGTTGGGGAATTATTGAACAAGGCCGATAAAAAAACGGCCACTAGGGCCGCTTTTGGTTCTTTTCTAGGTTTCCTAACCGGGACATTTTTAAAATTTCTTGTGGCCATAGTGTACCTTGGATTGTTTATAGCCACGGTATGGGAATATCGCTTGGCCCTTTTTCCATACTTTGATTAATTGAGCCAGGTTGTTTTTTCTGATATCGGTGTTCTCGATGCTTCGGGCAATTCTCCATCAAAATAACCCATATAGAAAAAGCCTAAACATTTTTCGCCTTCATTCAAATCGAAAAACCCATCCATATATTTTATGAGTCCCGGTGAGCTCCAATAGGCCCCAATGCCCATTTCAGTACAGCAAAGCCACATATTTTGCACCGCCATGGCAACTGCGGCAGTTTCCTCCCACTCCGGAAGACTTTCCTTTGGATCCCTTTGTATGCAAATTGCTATTACCGCGGCAGCTTTCCTTGGGTTTTCCTGAAGCTTTTTGATTTTCATTTGCTTCGGCCTTGGGTCCGATTCTCTATATTTTTCAGAAAGAAATTCACCCAACCTTGCCTTCGTATCACCTTGAATCACTTTAAATCGCCAAGGTTCGGTATGCTTGTGGTTTGGAGCCCAGTTAGCGGCCTCCAATATTTTTTCTATGTCCTGTTTTAAAATGGGTAGATCATTATATTGAGGTGGAAAAACCGAACGCCTTTTCCGTATGAGGTCAAAAATCATATTATCCGTTTTAGTACTATAAAATTAAGATGTTTGGTTCACGAATCAAACAAAAGGTCGATACAGTTCTGCAACACCGGGTTCCTATTTTCCTTCTTCCAAATTACAGATAACAATGCCCTTTGTCTAATATCCTTTAGCTCAACAAACTTTACCCGCATTTGAAATCCGTATTGCAAAGCCGTTGGCACAATGGCGATACCCAAATTATTCTCCACCAGTTTAAAAATGGTTTGCGCATGGACGGATTTATGTGAAACCTTGGGTACAAATCCCGCATCTGAGCAAATACTCATGATGGTTTCATAATAATATGGACTATAATCCTGACTGAACAATATGAAATCATCTTTTGAAAACCTCGCCATTCCGTCGTATTCCCGTGTGAGCATAGGATAGCTTTCCGGTAGCACCAAGGAAAATGTATCCTCGTAAACAGTCTGCATATGAAGTTCTGCAGGTACTCTGGCAAGCCTAACAAACCCAATATCCAAAGTATCCTTAAGAACGGCATCTACTTGGTTCATATTCGAAAGCTCCTGCAATGAAGTTTTGATTTTGGGAAACTTATCCCTTAATTTTAGTAGCAAACTAGGAATAACATCTTGCATAGCGGAACCCAAAAAACCAATCCTAATTTCCCCGGTATCCCCATCGCCGATTAGTTGCAATTGCCGTTTGGTCTCCTTTAAGTGCTTAAATAGTTCTTCGGCTTCCTTTTTAAGAAAGTGTCCTGCCGGGGTCAAGGCCACCTTTTTCTTGTCCCTCACAAATAATTCAGCTTGTAGAAGAGTCTCCATTTGTTTAATCTGTCGCGAGAGTCCAGGCTGGGAAATAAAAAGTTTTTCTGCAGCCTTCCTAAAGTGAAGCTCTTCTGCCACGGCTAAAAAATAGGTAAGATGTCGCAATTCTATATGAGAACTCATAGTTATCAGGTAATCAATAAAATGGTATTGGAAATTATCAAACTTATAAATTATCTTTAGAAAGACAAAACAGAAAATAGAACTTGTGGCCTTAACATCGTTTAATTTAGGAAAAGACTGGCTTACCGTAGGAAATGTCTTAAAAATTGGGGAAGGAGCTACTACCTTAACCCTGTCCCAATCCGTTAAAGATAAGATTAGGGCAAGCTCAACCGTGGTTCAAAGGATTGTAGAAAAGGGAAATCCAGTATATGGCATCAATACTGGATTTGGACCGCTTTGCACTACCAAAATTTCCAAGACCGAAACCTCAATTCTACAGACCAACATTTTAAAAAGCCATAGTGTTGGGGTGGGTGACCCCATTTCCAAAGACATGGCAAAAATTATGCTGATACTTAAGGCCCATTCGCTGGCAAAGGGATATTCCGGAATTGCACTGAACACGTTGGAGCGTATCCTTTGGCATATAGAAAATGACGCCATTCCCGTTGTACCCTGTCAAGGTTCCGTGGGAGCGTCCGGGGATTTAGCGCCCTTGTCCCATCTATTTCTACCCCTCATTGGGCTGGGAAAGATCAGTTATAAGGGAGAGGTCATGGAGACCGAGGAACTCCATAGGATCACCGGGCTTAAATCCTTGGAATTAGGCCCTAAGGAAGGTTTGGCTTTAATCAACGGCACACAGTTTATTGCGGCGCATGCCGTGAAAGTAGTAGAAAAACTACATTCAGTTTTGTCCCAGGCAGATATCATTGGGGCCATGATGATCGAGGGTTTACAGGGTTCCGTAAAACCATTTTACAAGGAACTACATGAACTAAGGCCTTATAAAGGCAATGTTCATGTGGCAAAAAGGGTAAAACGCCTTTTAAAAGGCTCCGAAATTATGGAAGACCATATCGATTGCGATCGGGTACAAGATCCCTATTCCCTTCGCTGTATTCCACAAGTACATGGGGCATCAAGAAATGCGTGGTTACACCTAAAGGAATTGTTGGAAACCGAATTAAACTCAGTTACGGACAATCCCGTCATTATTGATGAGGACCTTACCATAAGCGGAGGAAATTTTCACGGACAACCCTTGGCCATGGCCTTGGATTATGCCTGCCTTGCCGCCTCGGAAATCGGGAACATCTCAGACAGGCGAATCTATTTGGCCTTGGAAGGAAACAGCCCTGGAGTCCCAAAATTATTAATGAAGGACACGGGTATCAACTCAGGATATATGATTTTGCAGTACACCAGCGCCGCTTTGGCCAGTGAAAACAAGGGGCTATGTTTTCCCTCTAGTGCTGACAGTATTCCAACATCCCTGGGCCAGGAGGACCATGTTAGTATGGGTTCCATAAGCGGGAGAAAAGCATTGCAGGTCATAGAAAATGTCGAAAAAATATTGGCCATCGAACTCCTGACGGCCGCCCAAGCCTTCGAATATAGAAAGCCCTTAAAATCAGGTGTTTTTCTAGATGAAATCCATAAAACGGTTAGAAAACAGGTTCCCTTTGCGGATAAGGATCGTGTTTTTTCTGACGATATAGAAAAAGGAATCGAAATGATCAAAAACAAAACCATCATATCGGTCATTGCAGCGGTTGAAAAGAAAAAGAACATATCGCTTAAAACAAAGTATTCTGAACAATTTGAAAGCTATTAGAATGATGGAAGAAATAAAGTTAATCGGGCCGTTCAAACAACTTTTGACCATGGAGGTTTTGCCCTTAAAGGGACCGCTAACGGATAGTCAGCTATTGATTATTGATGATGCCGGCATCTTGGTTTCCAATGGAAAAGTGATGGCCACCGGAAACTATGCTACGCTTAAAAAAGAGCACCCATCGGCCGAATGTCATGAATTAAAGGGAGACCATGTCTGTCTACCAGGGTTTGTAGATGCGCACACCCACATCTGTTTTGGAGGAAGCCGAGCCAATGATTACGCCCTAAGAAATTCCGGGAAAACCTATTTGGAGATTGCAAAGTCAGGAGGCGGTATTTGGGATACCGTAACACAGACCAGGAAGGCCAATATAGAGGAATTGACCAAGAGCACGTCTAAATTGGCAAACAGACATCTTAAAACTGGTGTTACCACCTTGGAGGTTAAAAGTGGTTACGGACTTTCCATTAAGGAGGAAGTAAAAATGCTGGTGGCCATACAAGAAGCCAACAAGGTAATCCCTTCCGATATAATAGCCACCTGTCTCGCTGCACATATGTTCCCCAAAGATTTTAAAGGAAGTAAAAAGGACTATCTAGAGGAGCTATCCACTACACTATTGCCCAAACTCAAAGAAAGTAACCTAACCCATCGAGTCGATGCCTTTATTGAGGAAAGTGCCTTTTCCCCTACCGAGATCGCTCCCTATTTTGAGACAGCAAAGAGCATGGGATTTGATATTACCGTGCATGCCGATCAATTTACCCCGGGAGGTAGCCAAGTTGCCGTTGATTTTGGTGCAATCAGTGCCGATCATCTGGAAGCAAGTACAGATACCGAAATCCAACTTTTGGCCCAAAGCGATACGATTGCTACTGCTTTGCCAGGGGCTTCCTTGGGACTTGGCTGCAATTTTACCCCTGCAAGAAGATTATTGGATGCAGGGGCGACCGTGGCCATTGCCAGTGACCACAATCCCGGCTCTGCACCTATGGGAGATTTATTGACACAAGCCGCCATTTTGGGGGCTTTTGAAAAATTGTCCAATGCAGAAGTCCTCGCGGGGATTACGGTTAGGGCCGCAGCAGCCTTGGGACTGCAGGACCGGGGGAAACTGACAAAAGGCCTATTGGCGGATTTCAGCCTTTTCCATACCGATAATTATCAGGAAATTCTATACAACCAAGGTAACTTAAAACCCTGTATGGTCTGGAAAGAAGGGAACTTGGTATATAACAAGCATAAAGCCTAAGCACATAGCCATGGATTTTAAGTCACAGATACTTGCCGGTATCCCGGATACCCTACCAAAGAAAAAAGAACGTTCGAGCAAATTGAGCCATGCGCCAAGGCGAAAGGATATCCTTTCCTTGGATGAGAAGAAGCTGGCCATTAGGAATGCCTTACGCTATTTTCCTCAAGAATGGCACAAAGAACTTGCTGAAGAATTTGCACGGGAACTATTGGAATACGGCCGCATCTACATGTATCGCTTTATGCCGGATTATGAAATGTATGCCCGACCTATTTCCGAATATCCGGCCAAAACTGTTCAGGCAGCGGCCATAATGCTAATGATTCAAAACAATTTGAATCCCGATGTAGCGCAACATCCGGAAGAACTGATCACCTATGGTGGAAACGGTGCCGTTTTCCAAAACTGGGCGCAGTATTTGTTGACCATGCAGTTTTTGGCCACCATGACCGAAGAGCAAACACTTCATATCTATTCGGGTCATCCCATGGGATTGTTTCCTTCATCAAAGGATGCTCCTAGGGTCGTAGTCACTAACGGAATGATGATTCCCAATCATTCCAAACCGGACGACTGGGAAAAATACAATGCCCTAGGCGTAACCCAATATGGTCAAATGACGGCCGGTTCTTACATGTATATAGGGCCGCAAGGCATTGTACACGGAACCACGATTACCGTTATGAACGCCTTTAGAAAAGTTCTAAAAGATGGTGAATCTTCTAAAGGTAAAATATTCTTGACAGCCGGACTTGGTGGTATGAGTGGTGCACAACCCAAAGCAGGAAACATTGCCGAATGTATTACTGTTTGTGCGGAAGTAAATCCCAATGCGGCCCAAAAGAGATTTGAACAGGGTTGGGTAGACGAACTCTTGGAGGATATGGATTCATTGGTAAAACGCATAAAGCTGGCGGTTAAAAATGAAGAAGTGGTTTCCATTGCCTATATCGGTAATGTGGTTCATGTTTGGGAGCGGCTATACGATGAAAATATTTTTGTCCATTTGGGGTCTGACCAAACCTCATTGCACAATCCTTGGGCCGGCGGCTATTACCCTGTGGACCTTGGTTTTGAAGAATCGAACGAACTTATGAGTTCCAATCCAAGCCTATTCAAGGAAAAAGTCCGAGAATCCCTGAGAAGACATGCCGGAGCCATAAACAAACATACGGCAAATGGCTGCTACTTTTTTGATTATGGAAACGCCTTTCTATTGGAAGCATCAAGAGCTGGTGCCGATGTGATGGCAGAAAATGACATCGATTTCAAATATCCTTCCTATGTTCAGGATATTTTGGGGCCCATGTGTTTTGATTATGGTTTTGGCCCGTTCCGATGGGTCTGTACCTCAGGTAAACCGGAAGACCTACAAAAAACCGATCAAATCGCCTTAACAGTGATGCGGAACATGGAAAAAACCGCACCCAAGGAAATCCAGCAACAGATGCGAGACAATATTAAATGGATTGAAGAGGCCGAAAAAAATAAACTGGTGGTGGGGTCGCAAGCTAGAATACTTTATGCCGATGCAGAAGGAAGGGCCTCCATTGCCGAAGCATTTAATAGCGCAGTGAAATCTAGGGAAATATCCGCTCCAGTAGTTTTGGGCAGAGATCATCATGATGTGAGTGGTACCGATAGTCCTTATCGAGAAACCAGCAATATTTACGACGGTAGCAAGTTTACGGCAGACATGTCCATTCACAATGTAATCGGTGATAGTTTTAGGGGAGCGACCTGGGTTTCCATACACAATGGTGGTGGCGTAGGTTGGGGGGAAGTCATAAATGGAGGATTTGGAATGGTACTGGACGGCTCTAAAGCTGCTTCAAAAAAACTTAAAAGCATGCTTTTCTTTGATGTTAACAATGGAATAGCAAGAAGAAGCTGGGCCAGAAACAAAGAAGCTATTTTTGCTTTAAAACGGGAGATGGACCGCACACCTGAGCTAAATATTAATTTGCCTACCTTCGTGGAAGATGAAGTTTTGAATTCAATTTTTTAGGAATTTTTTTAAAGGCCAAAGGTCCCGTACTTAAATTGGAGTCATGGAAAAATCAAAAAGGAATACATGAAAAGCTATTCAGAAACCTTATCCACTGTTTATTCCGGAAGGTCCTCTGCAGACCGACTTTATATCCATGAGAAAATTTCCTGCATTTCAAAATCAGAAATGCATAAAAGTGGTCCAGAAAGGAGGGCGTTCAGCATTATTGGTTATTCCTGCGAGGAAGGGGTAAAGCGGAATCAGGGAAGAAAGGGTGCCGCAAATGGACCTGATGCCATAAGAAAACAACTGGGCAAATTACCAAATCACCTACTTGAGGATGTGGCTGTTTATGATGTAGGCACCGTTCACTGCATGAACGGAAATATGGAAAAGTCCCAACAAGACCTGTCAGAGTTGGTATCTCAAATACTAAGTCAAAACCATTTCCCCATTGTTCTTGGTGGGGGTCACGATGTGGCCTATGGAACGTTTAATGGACTTAAAGAACACTTGTCAAACTCCAGCTCAATCGGTATTATTAATTTCGACGCACATTTTGACCTTCGAAATAACCAACAGGAAAATCATACTATTGCAAACAATTCAGGTACCCCTTTTTATCAAATAGCTCAAGATTGCAAACAAAACGAAACACCCTTCAAATATCTTTGCCTAGGAATACGAAAGGATGCCAACAATCGGACATTATTTGAAACCGCAAGGGAATTGGATGTAAAATATATCATGCGAGATACCTTTAGAATCCAATTTCACAATGAAATAAATGCTTGGATCAATGCCTTTACCGGAAGTGTGGACCATATTTATGTAACCATCGATCTTGATGGGTTCTCCTCGGCCTATGCCCCTGGGGTAAGTGCCCCTTCGCCTATGGGTTTTACACCTGATGTTGTTTTGGAATCCTTAAAAACCATAATGAGCTCTGGTAAACTTAGGGCAATGGATATTGCTGAACTAAATCCCGAGTATGATATTGACGGTCAAACCGCTAAATTGGCCGCTTCCCTAATTCATTATGTACTGCATGACCTGCCCTAGAAAACTTGCATATTCATAAAACAAAAAAAGCCTCCCAAATGGAAAGCCTTTCATTGGTTTAAAATAGGTAAAACCTATTTCTACCTTTGTCTCAAAATTACTTTTGAGACACAACACAACTGGGCAAAGATAAGAAAGGAAATTTAATATTTTGAGGTCTTTTTTAAATTATGGACGGATTAAGTGAGTGCTTTCCTCTGTGAGGAGAAAGTATCTCTTTTCCAATAATATCGATTAAAAACTGGATAATAAGACTAATTGCGTACGAAAAGGATGACATCGGGAATACTTTCGTTTGGTCGATTCTTCCAAGCTTTCGCTACGATGCAACGTACCTTGTAGGTCCAAATCAGTGAAGACCTACCCCATGAACATAAGATTGATTGCTCCACTAATCTCCATATTCCTTTTCCTGTCATGCAGCAAAGAGGACGTAACAACCTTGCACGAGGATTTAAAAGTAACATTGGATGAGGAAATTGCCGCCGAATCCGAAAAAACAAGTCAAAAATCCCAAGTCTTTGAAGAGGCGTTCGTCAACTGGATTTTAGATAGGCAGCAATCCTCAGGACTAATGGAAAGTACGGAAATTTCAAGCTTTACCTCCCTGTATGACAATGCGCTTACCGTCATTTTCTTCATTCAGGAGAATAAAAGAGAAAATGCGGAAAAAATCCTTGATTATTATAGCTCTATAGCGGATTACGAACTACCAAAAACTGGAGGTTTTTATCAGTTCAGAAATTCCGACGGTTCGCATCCTGAGCGAGTCTGGATGGGAGACAATGCTTGGTTACTGATTGCCTTGAATGACTATTCAAACAAGTATCAATCCTCAAAATATGAACCACTTGCCCTTAAATTGGATAGCTGGTTACGCTCGCTTCAAATGGACAATGGAGCCCTAAAAGGAGGTACGAATCCAGATGGGACGGAAATTCCAAATGTTACGGAAGGTATGATTACCGCCTTCCATGCGGTAAGAGGTTATGATGAATTCCACCAGAATATTTTACGCTTCTTGGATAACAACCGATGGGATGCGGATTTAGGACTTTTAATGGCCTGGCCAGAAAATCCGGAATACGCCTATGCCATGGACGTATTTTCCTTGAGCAAACTTATTTTTAAGGACTTACACGATGATGTATTATTTCTAGCAAATAGATTTATCAACGAACAAATAGCCACACTGAGTGGTGAACAACTTACTGGATATTGTTTCGATGAGGATAAGGAAGTAATATGGATGGAAGGAACTGCACAAATGGCTGTTGCCTTTAACAGTATTCAGAGGTTTGACCTTTCCGAAAAAATTATTGAAAACATAGAGAAGACCATTATACAAAGTCCTAATTCCGGCGATGCCAAAGGCATACCCTATACGGCAAATTTCGGTACTTCTTATGGAGAAAGCGAATTATGGGACCATGCCGATATTACTCCCGCCCTTTCATCTACCCTTTGGTATTACTTTGCCAAGACTGGTTTCAATCCATTAGAAGGGGAACAAAAAACCCTGATTCCCGAAGAGGACAAATTTTGGTCGCAAGATTTTTAAAGTAAGTTTTAAAAATCCTTTAACGTATTTACCAACCCTTAAACATTATCTTTCTAATAAAAATGAAAGATTCAGTCTATGTTTGGGTGTTGGCCGCTACAATGGCCTTGGTAACGGTAACCATTATGTCCGTGATGAACTTTCCCTTTAATTGGATATTTTACTGTACCGTTTTGGGGCAAGCCCTAATTGTGCTTATGGTGTATAAGGTCTTGACGGACAATTACACTACGGATAAGACCTTTAATGATTTTTATGAAGACCACCCAATTGGGAATCGGGTCAATTAGACATTAAGACGTTATCCTTATTACTAGATTCCTTCAAATTTGAGGTCATGCCCAATTCCGGAATAACCAAAAGCGGTATCTGCGTGTGGAAGGCGACTCTTTTTACAACGGGCTCCCTTATCAATTGCTCCATATAGCTATGTTGATAGTTCAACATGGCCAGTAGGTGAATATCCATTTCCTTGGAAAATACCTCTAACGTTTTGGATACGGAATTGAGTTCAGATACTGTGTGCACGTAATGTTCTACCCCGCCAAGATATTTTCTTAGCATCCCCAAATTGAACAGTTGCAATTCGGAGAGGGACTTAATCTCATACTGAACATGCACTATTCTTACGGTAGCATCAAAAATTGCGGCCAATTCCACCAAAGGCTTTAATTCAGATTTGGTATAAAATCGGGTAAAATCCGTTGCAAAAGCGATTTCCGTGGGTTTTTCAAATTCAAAATTTTGCGGAATTGCCAAGACCGGACAGTCCTTAACTGATTTAATGACCCGTACCGCATTACTGCCCATAAAAACCTCTTCCATACCCGTGGCACCCGTAGTACCCATAATAACAAGATCTATGTCGTATGTTGTGATACTCTCCACAACCTCATCCACCAACAAACTAAAGGAAGATATGGTCCTAAAACTATGTTTCTCGTTTACAAAGTCCTTTTTCACCCGCTGCAATAAATCATCCAGGCCTTTTTGAGAATATTTGGCAGCGCTATTGGTGAGCATACTTTCTTCAAAGGATGCGGCCATAAACCTACTTCCGGCTATTGCCGGAGTATAGGTATTCAAAAAGTAAAAAATGCATTCCTGGTCCCAAAACATGGAAATCGCATACTTAATTGCATTACAGGAATTTTCTGAAAAGTCCGTGGGGATTAAAATATTCTTCATCTAATTTCATCTTTGAATCCGCGATAAAATTAGACTGAACTGGATGTTCAAACTATGACAAATATCAGCTTTAAAAAAATAGAGTATTAAAAACCTTCTATAAGATTGTTTAAGGCCTTTTCATCTGCGATTCCTATTTTCTTGCCGGAAGTCTTGAGATATCCCTTTTTCTTGAACTCTGAAATAATACGGATACAGGATTCTATAGCAGTTCCCACAACATTGGAAATATCTTCCCTAGAAAGCACCAACCGTAAAAATCCTTCCTCATCCTCTCCAAAATTGTTCTTCAGATAAAGAAAAGCTTCGGCCATACGCTGTTTCACATTTTTTTGGCTCATGTTCACAATGACATCATCCGCTTCCTTAAGGTCATGCGCCATATGTCTCAATACTTCTAAGGTAAAATTGGGGTTGGTGTGTAAAGTAGAGACTATTCCCTCCTTAGGAATGAAACAAACTTCCATATCGCTTACGGCCACGGCGCTCAAGTTCACACTTTCTTCGGCCACCACGGACCGTTGTCCAATAACCTCGCCCTTACTGGCCAGCTTCACGATTTGATCTTTGCCATTGGCACTTAATTTGGATAGTTTGGAAACGCCTTCGCGAACACAAAAGACGCCGTCCAATTTTTCTCCTTCCTTAAAAATCGGTTCACCCTTTTTGATAACTCTTGTAGTTTTCGAATCGGACACCCGTTTTAATTCCTCCTTGGACATGGCCCGTAATGAATTGAACTGACGGATGATACAATTTTCACATCTGCTTTCCATTTTATTTTGATTTACCTGACTTAACAAAAGTAACCCTTATAAATTACGTAAAACCTGATAAATATCATATTCCTGTAGCATTCCATTTTTCACCTTTGCCCAAGGTATAAGCAAATGAATGATGGAAAAGCAAAACTGTTATCACTGTGGTGACGATTGCGGCTCCGAAACTATCAAATATGACGAAAAATGCTTCTGTTGCAACGGTTGCAAGACAGTCTACGAGATTTTTTCGGAAAACAATCTTTCCTATTATTATGACATACAATCCTCTGCGGGTTCCACGCCCAATGCAATCGATGGAAAATATGACTTTTTAGAAACCGAGAGCATTGTTGAAAAATTAACAGAATTCAATGATGGGAACCTTCAAATAGTGAATCTATATATCCCATTAATACATTGTAGCTCTTGTATTTGGGTATTGGAAAACATGAACAAGCTAAACCCCTTCATCACCTCATCACAAGTTAACTTTTCAAAAAAAACGGTAAGGATATCCTATAACAGCAAAAAAACCAACTTAAAGGAGGTAGTGCTATTACTAGCAAGAATAGGGTACGAACCCTATATATCTTTGGAAGATATTGATGGAAAGGAAAAAAAGGTGGACCGAAGCCTCATATACAAGTTGGGAGTCGCTGGATTTGCCTTTGGCAATGTGATGT
>JAUIGC010000296.1 GCA_030429835.1 Bacteroidia bacterium | reverse complement strand
CCTTGGCCTTGAAGAGTTCTTCTTGCCTTGTGGCTAATTTTAAGCTTTCAAGACTTTGATCCAAGTGTTCTTGAGCGTACTCGCAACCACAGTTGGAAAGTTTTTTTTCCGTTTTCTGAATAGCACTGATAGCCTTGTAAACATGATATTTTAACTGATTTACATCAGGTTTTTCCAAAGCCTTTTCTGTTTGGGATTTCGCAAAATCAATATTGGCTTCTGCATATTCACATTCCCTTAAATTTCCAAAGGAATTATAAGAAATAAAGAATAGTACTAGGATAAGTTTTCTGTAGGTATTGCTCATTCTATTAAGATAGATTGTAAAATTTGGGATTTTTACAAGGATAAAGGTATTAACACGGGTTTGAAGCGGAATTATTTTTTCGACAGATAAGCACGGATGTTCGTTCAATAGTCCATTAGTACAATTTGTTGGTCAAATGGGTATTTTTTTAGGGGAGAGCCGTAGTTCACGGATTAAAATTCTATATTTCGGTATGGATTATATCGAGACTGAAAAATATAGGGTGCGGGAGAGCATCCAAATAGCCAAGGTTCCTTCCTTTGAGGATTTTGGTAAAACCGATAAGCAATTAAAAAAAGATCTCAGAAAAATTAGGCGTGAACTAGGTGATTTCCAAGACACCCTTTATGCGCACAATAAGTACAGTGTGCTAATTTGTTTACAAGGTATAGATACCGCTGGAAAGGACAGTTTGGTACGGGAAGTGTTCAAGGATTTTAACGTTAGGGGCGTACAGGTACATAGCTTTAAAGTGCCAACAGAGTTGGAATTGGACCACAACTATTTATGGAGACATTATTTGGTGCTACCGGCCAAAGGAAAATTTGGTGTTTTCAATAGGACGCATTATGAAAATGTGTTGGTTACTAGGGTACACCCAGAATATATACTCAATGAGCGTATACCCGGCATACATAATGTATCTGATATTGATCAAAAGTTTTGGGACAAACGTTTTGAACAGATAAATAATTTTGAACGTCATTTGCATGAAAACGGTACCATAATCTTCAAATTCTTTTTGAATCTTTCAAAGGAGGAACAAAGACAGCGATTATTAAGAAGATTGGCAATTAGGGAGAAGCACTGGAAGTTTTCTCCAGGGGATTTAAAGGAAAGGAAGTTATGGGATAAATATCAATTTTGCTATGAAGAGGCCATTAATAATACCTCTAAGGAACATGCGCCTTGGTTTACCATACCGGCGGACAATAAAAAGGCTGCCCGGGTTATAGTTGCCAAGATTCTTCTGGAAAGGTTAAAAAAATACAAAGATATCAAGGAGCCCGTCCTTGAAGATGAAATAATGGCTAATTTAGAAAATTATGAAAATCAACTACGTAGTGAAAAGGACGATTAAACTGGGTATATTTTGCCTTCTTTTAGTTCAAATTGGATTAGCCCAAAATTCGGATGAAGAACAAATTAGAAAGATTTATGATGTTGCGTTGACCAAGGGTAAGTCATATGATTGGTTAAATTATCTTTCCAATCAAATAGGGGGGCGCTTATCAGGTTCAATCCAAGCACAACAGGCTGTAAATTATACCAAAGCGGAACTGGATTCCCTTGGTCTGGATAAAGTCTGGCTGCAACCGGTAATGGTTCCCAAATGGGTCAGGGGAATACCGGAGTTCGCCTATTTTGAAACTTCTCCGGGAGTAACTACCAATGTCCCGATTACCGCACTTGGAGGATCTGTAGCCACCCCACCCAATGGGGTAAAGTCAGAAGTTATAGAGGTTCAAGGAATAGAAGAATTGGTTACTTTGGGCGAAGCAAAGATCAAAGGGAAAATTGTTTTTTATAATAGACCCATGGACCCTACTGAAATTAATACATTTTCAGCCTACTCTGGATGTGTGGATCAACGATATGCAGGTGCCATGGAGGCGGCAAAGTATGGGGCTATCGGTATTATAGTAAGGTCAATGAACCTGAGATTGGATGATTACCCACATACAGGTTCCATGAGTTATGGGGAATTACCGGAAAGTAAAAAAATCCCTGCTGCGGCAATTAGTACCAATGCTGCGGAATTATTAAGCACTTCGCTAAAACTGAATCCAAGAATTAAATTTTACTTCAAACAGAATTGTAAGGAATTTCCGGATGTTGAATCCTACAATGTCGTTGGAGAAATAAAGGGAAGTACCCACCCCGAAGAGATTATAGTAGTAGGAGGACATTTGGATTCTTGGGATTTGGGGGACGGTTCACACGATGACGGCGCAGGTTGCTTGCAGAGTATGGATGTTCTACATATCTTGAAAAAAATAGGATATAAACCTAAAAGAACCATACGGGTCGTTTTATTCATGAACGAGGAAAATGGATTGCGTGGCGGGACGGAATATGCCCGTGTAGCGGCTGAAAACAATGAGAACCACATATTTGGATTGGAAAGTGATTCAGGTGGATTTTCGCCACGTGGATTCACCTTTGATGGACCGGATTCAAGTTTCGAGAAAATTAAAAGTTGGAAAGATCTTTTTGAACCCTATTTGATTCATATGTTTCAAAAAGGGGGAAGCGGAGCCGATATCGGACCCTTGAAAAACGATAAAATAACCTTGGCAGGACTGCGCCCTGATTCTCAAAGGTATTTTGATTATCATCACGCCGAAAACGATACGTTTGAACACGTAAACAAAAGGGAGCTGGAGCTTGGTGCCGGAACGATGACTAGTCTTATATATTTGGTAGACAAATACGGACTAGAATAATTTTTCTGCTAACCTTAAAAAACTAAGGGATTATATTGTATTAAATTTATTACTTCATATTAAGTCGCACAGGAACCAATTTTTTGGCTAACGATACAGAACTATC
>JAUIGC010000295.1 GCA_030429835.1 Bacteroidia bacterium | reverse complement strand
GTCACATAGGCAATAACACCAATGACAATGGATAGCCCGAACCATTGTGAAAAACTGGCCACAAAACCCAAGTAGGGATTAAGACCCCTGCTCGCATAAATGTAACTACCCCCTGCTCTTGGCATGGAAGAACCCAATATACCATAGGCCAAAGCTGCAAATAGCGCAGGTATTGCGGCAAAAGCAAAGGCCGGTAATACATAGGGGCCGATGCCGGGTACATTGCGTTGGATCATAAAAGGCACCACGTTGATCGAGGCACCCAACATGGAGCAGACACCTGTCGCCGTAAGGGCCAGAATTCCCATTTGGCGAGATAGTTTTTTAGGCTTGGTATCGGTCATGGACTGCGGCATTCCTTTTTACAAACTAGTCCAGACCCAAGTAGGTTTGAACTCCGGTCATTTCCCATCTTCCCAAGGAAATAGGAATACTGCCTACCGAATTCAATTCATCAAAGAAAGCACGCATTTCAAACAGTTCGTTCCTTGCGGCTTTCACTCTTGCATATTCGCCCAAGGTGTTTTCCAATAAATATTTTCCGGTAATGTAACTGGTACCATAACCCGGTTGTCTTAGGTAGAGGTGTTGTTCAAAAAGCAGCAATTCCTTTTCGGTTTTCATCCACCCTCTCGGTGTGTATTCCGAATGGATTCCTCCGGCTTCCTCCATGGTCATCATATTGGCATGGGCATACAAGGAACCTAAGCCCCTTGCGGCACGTTGCGCGATCATGATGTAAACAATTTCCCTAGAACGTGGGGAATCATCATAGAGTCCGGCGTCCATGAACATTTCTTCCACAGCTGTGGCCGTACCTTCATTTCGGGAATCGAAGATATTATATAATAATGGCGTACGCCTAATTTCACTGGTATGGGGCTCCGTGTCCATACGCGCCAGCTCAAACCAATGGTAAAAATGGGAAAATAGCGGGCGTTGATCATAATGCGCCGTAATCCAGAAAAAGTTTCGTTTTTCTTTGGGTACAAATGCACCTAAATGCGCATTGAGGGCGGGTTCAAAATAGTCCTTTACGGTCACCATTTCATTGTTGTCCAAAAAATCGAGAAGGCTTTTGGCAGCTTCCTTGGCCCGACGGTCATATTCCTCGGGGGAACTGGCATCGGTCAATTCCGGTAGGTTTCTGTTGCGGTGTTCTTCTAGTTTAAGGGCCGACCAAGCACGTGAAAGTTCGCGTTTTAACAGCATCACTTCATCTTCCCAGGTTAAGGGAACCAAATGCACATTTTGCAGGTACCAGGTATAATTTTCCTTTCCAATACCCGAAGGACCGGTCTTTGAGGATGCCTCGGCCTCCAACCAATTTGCCAATCCATCTGTAGAAGAAATCGCTTCTTGAATGGCCTTCATCAATTTTTTATCCTTTGCTATTCCTGGAAGACTTTTCATGTTTTCCAGGTTTTGGCTTTGGGTTTTAATATCTCTGATACCGGCAATCCAAAGGTCTTTTGCATTACCGGTAAGATTCAGTTTTGCCTGCTCGTTCAAGCTAGGGATAACAGTAAGTTGTTCCAATAATTTGGCTCGCTGTTCCTTGTTCAACGGAAATTCATATTTCCAAAGGTCCAAAACGGCGTGATGTGTAGGACCCTCATGCGCAGGCACATCGCTACGGTCCGTCCAGATGGTGGTATAAAAGGCCGGATCCCGTTGCCATGGCTTTAAAATATGGTGGTTGAAATCATAGCCGTTCATTTCGGCATGTACAATGCGCCAATCTACTTGGTGGGGAATGCTCCAATCCGTGGTATCTATTTCCTGTAGTTTTTGGTGAAGGTCTTTAAAGACCGGCCATCTACTGTCAAAGCTTTCTTGGGTATAGTCCGGAGCTCCATCCCGTAAAGGTGGATTTTCAAAGGCTCTCCATTCCTTAAAAAGTGCAACCAAATCCTCGTAAGCATTGGAAGCATTTTGTGCATTGATTTGTAAAACGAATAGTGTTGAAAGGATAACGAAGGAAATTTTCCTTTTGAAAATGACAGGGATTTTCATTTTTAGTACGTTTTAGTTTGGTGTCGGCATGCAAATTAAGAATAGTAAGGTAATGAACCGCGAGAATAATAGGTTTGTGAAGAAAAAACAACCAAAAGCCTTCAACCTGTAGTGTTTTCAATTGTTATAAAGGACATAAAGTGTTTATGTATATAAATCATAAACAGATAAGTGCTCCTAATATTAATTATTTTTGAATCATTTTAATTCCTTCAAATGGCTAACTATAAAACTCTATTAATAATTGAATAAACAATAAGGGTTGCTGATATTAAAGTTCATTTTTACCACAAATTAAAAAAGAGTTCAACAACATTTCCTAAAGCAAAACTAAACAGTGCACTCCAAAAAGTAATGCGCCCCAATTTAAAAGTATCGGTAAACGCAAGCCACAGGGACCAAACAGCACAAATAAGAAAGATTAATTTGGCGTAAAATGGTAATGCATTAGAAAAAAGACCGGCGAGTGTAAAAATAAAATCCATCAATACGGTAAAACCGAATAAGGCCAATGAAAAATTGACCTTTTTATTGTTCTTGAAGAGATATAAGCCTGCAATCAGTAGTTCCACACATATGGCTAAGGGACCAAATTGTCCGTAGTAGTCTTTAGTGAAATATCCTTCCCAAACCGTAGGTAACTCAACTTTCTGGTAGAAAATAACTCCAAAAACTAATGCAATTATTATAAAACTAAATGCGGTTATTTTTTTCATGGGTCTTAAGTGATATTTTTTATTTGGAATTTCGACTAACCAACTTTACAATACGATTAATTACAATCTCCGATAAATTCCATTCATATCCCTCAAAATCGGTTGTGTTTATAAATTGAACCACCACAGTATC
>JAUIGC010000294.1 GCA_030429835.1 Bacteroidia bacterium | reverse complement strand
GAATAAGACCAATTTTATGCTCATTGGCAAAGGCAATAAGTTTTTTAATATCATCCTTGGTCTCAGGAAAGGCTACCGCCAAGGGAATTTTTCTGTATACGGAGGCATCGGTTCCATATAGGGACTTGTACAACTCATCTGTTCGAAGTTCCCCCTGTAAATTCTTTTCTAAATGAGATAATAATAAATTCAAGGTAGCACAATTTTGATCGCTAAATTAAGTTTTATTGTGTGAGCAACATAACCCTGATTGTTGCTTTTTGTTAATAATTTAAAACTAGAATATATGAAGATTTTAAAATTTTTATCCCTGATCACGTTTATGGCTACAATTTCAATGAACGCCCAGGAAATATCCAACCATGCCATAGGTTTGCGCTTGGGGGATAGTGACGGTTTTGGAGCTGAAATTTCTTACCAAAAATCCATTGGAAGAACCAATAGGGCAGAATTTGACCTTGGATGGAGGGATAGTAGAAATTATGATGCCTTTAAACTGGCAGGACTTTATCAATGGGTAAGACCTATAGATGGTGGTTTTAACTGGTATTACGGCGTAGGAGGAGGAGTTGGTAGTGTGGATTTTAGTCCAGGAATACCAGATTATGACGGCGATGGCGGCCTATTTGTCTTTGCCGCAGGCGATATAGGTGTGGAATATAATTTTGATATTCCCTTATTACTGTCATTGGATTTTAGACCAGAAATTGGAGTGTTGGGTTACGATGGATTTTCAGATAATTTTGACTTTGATATAGGATTAGGAGTCAGATATCAATTCTAAGTAATTTAGCTTTAGTACAATAAAGTATTACGCCCTTCAGCATTTTGTTGAAGGGCTTTTTTCATGCTGTTCTATAATATAATTACCTTTGCACTTCATTAAAAAGATAACATGAGAAATTTACTATTGTTTTTATTTGGGTTAATACTAATCCAAAGCTGTAATCAATCATCGGATGGGTTTACCATTAAGGGTTCCTTAAGAGGTGATTTGGAAAATGGAACGCAGGTGTTTCTAAAAACCATTGGTGAAGGAAATCAACCCATGGAAGTGGATACCACCACCATTAAGGAAGGTAAATTCGAGTTTACGGGCACTTCTGAAAAACCCGAGCTTTATTATATTTTTGTGGATAAGGCAAAAGGGTATACCGCTGTTATTCTTGAAAATGGAGAAATTGAATTCGAAGCTTCCATTGACAGCCTTGGTTTTGCAGAAATTGGAGGAACTCCTCAAAATGACTACTTCTCCAATTACATGGAAGAATCCAGAAAAATTTCGCTCCAGGCGAAGTCCATTCAAGAGGATTTGCAACGCGCTACAACCTCAGGTGGAACTCCTGAAAGCATCGCAGCTTTAAGGGACGAAATGCAGGAACTCACCGAAGAATATCAAGGATTTGAAACAAAATTTGTTAAGGAGAATCCTGATGCACTCATTTCCGCATTGCTTTTGGAAAGGGCTATCAGCACCAAAACCCTTGATTCTTCCGAGGCACAGAATTTGTACGACGCCTTTTCTGAAGAAATAAAACAATCCAAGCCTGGAAAAAATATTATGGAGCTTTTGGAGAGACTTAAACAAGCCGAGGAATCGGAGAAAAATACTTCCATAGGTGCCACGGCCCCCAACTTTTCGGGACCAAACCCAGAAGGTGAAACCTTGGAGCTAAAAAAATTGCTGGGCAAGGCCACCTTGGTTGATTTTTGGGCGGCTTGGTGCAGACCTTGTAGGGCTGAAAACCCAAATATTGTTTCTGTCTATGAAAAGTATCATGACAAAGGATTGAATATTGTAGGTGTTTCCCTTGACAGGACCGCTGATGCTTGGAAAAAGGCCATTGAAGATGATGGACTAGATTGGAACCATATCTCCAATATTGCCTATTTTGACGATGAAATTGCCAAACTTTATAATGTAGATGCCATCCCCGCTGCCTTCTTATTGGATGAAAATGGAGTAATCGTGGCAAAAAACTTACGTGGCCCTGCTTTGGAACAAAAAGTGGCCGAGCTGCTAAACTAATATTTAAACGTTAAGCGCTCAAATAAAAAAGGCCAAGCAAATGTGCTTGGCCTTTTCTTTTGTATGGTCTATTTATTGAAAGCTTCCCTTTACATCTACAAATGTTCCTGATACGGTTGTATCTCCAGTTCTATTTACCGATCCAAAGATATTGGCGATAGAGTTGTTGCCAATAAATTCAATTGTTGCTCCATCCTCAAGATTTAAATCACCGTATATGGTCAAATTTCCTTCAACTCGCAAAGTAGCACCGGATTTTACCGTTACATCTCCCCTTCTTGAGTTTCTGGCCACGGCAAAATTTCCGTTCATTTCAAAGAGGGCGTCCTCGTGGATTACGACTTGATTTCTAACGGTCCAAGAACCACAAAGCAAGAGCGCTCCCCTAACATCAAAATCGTAAAAACGTTTGGATCCCTTATAACTTTCATTAGATCCGGAATCTACACTTAGATTTGAACTTCCAAAATACCAATTTAAATCGGAGCAACGAGCTGCCAAACTTTCATCTGGCCTATTCAATTTAATAATTTGCAATCCTTCCAATCCAGAAGCTGCAAAAATATAGTCATCCTTTGACGCTACAAAATTTATGGAACCTTCTAATTGAATAATTCCAACTAGGCTGGTGTCCGCATTCTCTTTGTCCTCAGAAAGGCACAGACCTGCCCCACCATTGGCCATCAAGAGTACATTTTCATTTGTTGCCACGGCATTAGTCACAACATCCGCATCATCAACGGTCGCCGGATCTAGTAAAATGGGAACGTACTCTACAAAATTACCTGTACTTCCGTTGTATACGCCGGCTCCTTTGGAACCTTCCGAAACTATAATGTTTTCCCCATAAAAAT
>JAUIGC010000293.1 GCA_030429835.1 Bacteroidia bacterium | reverse complement strand
AAAAATGTGGAAGTCAGTGGACGTTCCATTCCTTTAAGTAGGAACAAAAAAACGGAATTGGCCGAAGCCTTAAGCAATGTATAAGTTGCATATGGAAAAAATTACTTTGCAAAAAACCGCCTTTTAGGCGGTTTTTGTTTTTAAATGTGGTCTACATTGTAGATTACCCGTACACTCCTATACATGGAAATAGAATTAAAGGACTTCTCTATTCTTTTGATATTTCTTTTAGTACTCCCCAAGGATTCGTTTTTCCCAATTTTGACCAAAACATTCTTTAAATAATGATTTCTTATCCTGGACACAGGAGGGAATTCCGGTCCAAGAACGGTGCCCCCGTAATTTGTCCTTAGTGCCCCGCTGAACCAATCTGCTGCCTCGTTAAGCGTATTATAGTTTTTGTGTTTAAAGGTAATTTTAATAATCCTGTTTATAGGTGGGTATTTATATTGTTCCCTTTCATATACCTGTTCCGCATACATGGTGTCATAATCCCCAGTAGTCACTTGTTTTAGAATTTGATGAAACGGGTTATAGGTTTGAATGATAACCTTACCTCTTTTTTGGGTCCGTCCTGCCCTGCCGGACACTTGGGTCAACATTTGAAATGTTCTTTCATGAGCTCTATAATCCGGAAAATTCAAAAGTGAATCTGCGTTCATTACCCCTACCAAGCTCACGTTCCGAAAATCCAGTCCTTTGGTAAGCATCTGTGTACCCACCAAAACATCCATTTCCTGTTGTTCAAAAGCCGTAATTATTTTTTCATAGGCATGTTTTCCCCTTGTCGTATCCAAATCCATTCGACCTACCTTAGCATCTGGAAATAACGCCCTAACTTCTTCCTCTACTTGTTCCGTTCCAAAGCCTTTGGTATCTAGTTCCGGACTACCGCAGGCCGCACAGCTTTCGGGCAGGGCCGTATGATAACCGCAATAATGACAGCGAAGTTGTTTTTTGTATTGATGGTACGTCAGGGTAACGTCACAATTGGAACATTGTGGGGTATGTCCACAGGTAAGGCATTCCAATACCGGAGCAAATCCTCGTCTGTTCTGAAAAAGTATGATTTGCTCACCATTGCCCAGACTTTCTTCAATTTCTTCCAATAATCTTTCGGAAAAATGACCTTTTACCCGTTTTTTACGAAGTGCCTCCTTGAAATCCACCAACTCCATATCCGGCATAAGCACATTACCAAAACGCCTATTTATTTCGGCATAGCCATACTTACCTTGCCGTGCATTATAATAACTTTCAATACTGGGTGTGGCAGAACCCAAGAGAATATTAGCCTTGTGAAGATTCCCCAAGATAATGGCAGCATCCCTTGCATGATATCTAGGTGCAGGATCAAACTGTTTAAAGGAACCTTCATGTTCCTCGTCCACAATAATTAAACCCAAATCGTTGAACGGCAAAAACAAGGATGAACGGGCGCCTATTACAATTTGAGCTTTTGAGGCTCCCTTCAAAACATTGTTCCACACCTCTACCCGCTCTTGAATATTATATTTGGAATGAAATACAGATATCCGTTCCCCAAAATAATCCTGTAATCGTGAAATCAATTGGGTCGTAAGTGCAATTTCAGGGAGTAAGTAAAGAATCTGTTTGCCCTTCTCCAGATAATCACTGATCAATTTTACATAGACCTCCGTTTTTCCTGAAGATGTAACCCCTTTTAAAAGGGTAACCTTATCTTTTTTAAAGGAGTCCCGTATATCGCCCAAGGCGTTTAATTGAAACTCATTCAGGTCTTTAATTTCAGAATTTTCCCCTCCTTCATAATTGATTCGGTCTTTTTGGATATAATATTCCTCTAAAATCCCTTTTTCAACCAAAGAACTTATAACCGACTTTGAAGCATTACTGTATTTTTCTAAATCCGTTATGGAAATTGGTTTCTTGTTATTACCCTGCAATTGGAATAGGGAAAGTACAACCTGACTTTGCTTTGGCGCCCTGGATAGGGTTTCCAACAAAGCTTCCAAGGCCTGATCAGACAAATACTCTTTGCCTAACTTTACGTATTTTACAAGTTTGGGCTTATACTGTTCGTATACTTCTTCCTTTAAATAAATGATGTTTTTGTCCAGTAATCGGTTTAACACCGGAAGGACATTTTTTCTTTCAACAATGGCCGATACCTCATGTACCTTGAGTATGGATTGATGCTGAAGGGCCTCATATACCAGAAACTCATCGTCCTTTAATTGATTTTCATCGACCTCGGCCTCCGAGTTTCTTAGAATCAAGGTTTCACTTTCCAATAAAAATGCAGATGGAAGTGCACTTCTCATGACTTCGCCCAAGGTGCACATATAATAGTTGGCAATCCATTCCCAATGTTGCAACTGAATTGAATTGACTATGGGAAACTCATCCAAAATTTGGTCAATCTCCTTGGCATCGTATACTTCCGGTGGATTGTTGTGTACCTCTAAAACCAAAGCCGTATAAATCTTGGATTTTCCAAAGGGGACGGATACGCGCATTCCAGGTTGAAGTATCTTTGCTTCTGGCAGAGTTATGCTGTAGGTAAAGTGCCGCTCTAAAGGAATGGGCAAAATAACATTCACAAAATACTCCATATTCCTTACCCTTCCACCCTTAGCCAAGTTTGTGTCCTATAGAGGAAAGCTAGATATCCTCGTACCTTTAACTCGTTCTTGTTATCCGGGTTTAGCCAAATCTTAAACCTAAAGGTCATCGCCTGTTCCGGGTCAAAAAGATGTTTGCCCTTCCATTCCCCGTCATCATGTTTCTCTCCCCCTTTTATTATTTCCATACCCACAATAGGCTCGTCCTTTAGTTCACCTTCGCATTTGATGCAGACCGCATCCTCTTTCCCTTCCTCCAAGATTTTTTCAACATAGCCATACATCTGACCGTCCTT
>JAUIGC010000292.1 GCA_030429835.1 Bacteroidia bacterium | reverse complement strand
CCTCAATTGGAGCGATTGGTCCGAAACAGCATCATTTAAAACACCACAGGAAAATGAAAAGTAAAACTATTCTTTTGATGGCTGCCCTCGCAGCAATGTTTAATGTCAATGCGCAAAACGCAGAAGACACCAAGGTAATATTGATCACTTTGGACGGTTTTCGCTGGCAGGAACTGTTTAGGGGAGCAGATTCCCTTTTGATTGACAACAAAAAGTATGTTCATGATCCTGAAATGTTGAAAGAAGATTTTTGGAGAGAAAGACCGACAGAAAGGAGAGAAGCCCTATTGCCATTTATATGGAATCAAGTGGAAAAAATGGGGCAAATCCACGGAAACCGGACATTGGGAAGCAAAGTCAACTTGACCAACTCCATGTGGTTCTCATATCCGGGATATAATGAAATTTTGACAGGAGCCGCAGATGACAAAAACATCCGAAGTAATGACAAAATACCCAACCCCAACACTACGATTCTGGAACGATACAACAATACCCCTCAAGGCAAAGGCAAAGTAGCTGCCTTTGGCAGTTGGGATGTGTTTCCGTACATCATCAACGAAGAACGTTCTGGCGTTCCTGTAAACGCGGGTTTTGAAGCCGCTACGGGAAATTTAAATGAAAGAGAGGAGTTCTTGAACGAGCTTCAGGAACAAATACCAAGTCCATGGGGTTCGGTTCGATTGGATGCCTTTACCCATCATTATGCTTTGGAGCACATGAAAAAAGAACATCCTAAGCTTGTTTATATCTCTTACGGAGAAACCGATGATTTTGCCCACGATGGGGATTATCAGGCGTATTTAAAATCGGCCCATAACACGGATTCTCTTATCAAAGAGATTTGGGAGTTTACCCAGCAAGATGACTTTTACAAGGGTCAAACCGTTTTTATCATCACCACCGATCATGGACGGGGAACAGAACCTTTGGATACATGGAGAAGCCATGGCAGCGATATTAAAGGGGCAGGTTCCGTTTGGATGGTGGCTTTTGGTAAGGATGTTACGCAAAAAGGGGAAATAAGGGCAAAAGAACAGTTGTATAGCAATCAAATAGCCCCGACCGTAATGGAGCTTTTGAGGTTGGACTCAAAACTCGGTAAGGGAGAGGGGGAAGCCCTTAAGTTAAACTAAACTTTACTTTGATATAAACCTAGTATAAAAAAGTAATTACAAATTTGTATAGAATGTGATTTCAGTTAGTTTTGAGTTAGTTGGTAACCGGTAATTCCATAAAGGAGTAACCGGTTATTTTTTTATGGAATGAGGTATTTTCTTTTGATTGGATTATGGCATTAATTGATTCCGAGTCCCCATTTTTTTAAATTCCTAATTCTGCCCTCTAATTAAGAAAAACAAGATTACAGAAGGCCGTAGCGTCCCATATTACATTAAATTTAAAGTAACCTGGCAAACAAAATCAATCTTAAAAAAGGATATGGAATTATTGGAGGCAGAACCAAAAGACAAACGAAAATTAGGAGTATTTGCAATTTGGGCCATTGGAGTAGGAATGGTTATATCAGGCGAATCTTTTGGTTGGAATCTAGGTTGGGCCATTACTGGACCTATATGGTTTTTTGTGCCTGTAATGGTTGCGGCCGTTATGTATTTCAGCTTGGTTCAAAATCTTATAGAATTGGCCTGCGTGTATCCAAGTCTAAAAGGACCTCATGAGTATGTGGAAATGGCATTTGGAAAGTGGATGGGAGCATTCATAGCCATGGCTATACTTTTTGAGTTTTTGTTCGCTACTCCTGCCATAGCAAGTTCACTTGGGGAATATCTTGGGTTCTTGGTGGGGGACTTGGCCATTTCTCCCTGGATAAGCACCTTGTTTTTATTTGCATTTTCTATAGTCAACCTTTTTGATGTTCATATCGGAGTTAGGTTTCTTATTTTATTGACATTGCTTGCTGTAGTTGAACTATTGCTGTACCAAGGTGCCATTATAGATGCATTTGAGTTCGAAAACCTAAAAAATGCCAATTTTGGTAGTTTGGATTTAATCGGTTTTATATCTGCGATACCCTATGCGGTATGGTTATTTTTAGCCATTGAAGGAATTTCTCTTATGTCCGATAGTATAAACCCATTCAACCTTAGAAAAAACTTGACTAAAGGTTATAATTATGCATTTTTTACTTTATTGATACTTGCGTTATTGGTGTTGGTCTTGGCTGCTGGAGGTATTGATTGGACGTTACCGGAAAGTAGGGCTATTCTTTCTGAAAATCATCCCATGCCGGCTTCTATTGCACTTATTTTGGGCAAGGGTCACATCTTGGTTCAGATATTTACTTTTATTGGATTGTTTGGCTTGATTGCCTCACTACAAGGAATTGCGCTGGCCGCAACCACGCAATTGGAATCTCTCCTGCCCAAAAAAATCAATAATAAAAAGGGAAAAAGAGCTATCGCCTCACTTTTGGTTTTTTTGTTTAGTTTATTGGCTATTTGGACGAGCCAAACAGGTTTTTTAATCGAGGTATCCGTTTTTGGTGCAGTTTGCATGTATATTTTGGTAAGTGGTAGTCTATTGATATTACGAAGAAACAAAAGGTCCAAGGTGGAATCCCTATCTACAAAGGAAGGTTATCGCCATTCAGAATTTAATAGCACACTATCTCCTTTGTTTGCTTGGGTCGGGATTGGAATTTCTTTAATTTGTATCATATCGTTCGCCTATATGCAATTTCAGGCATTTATAATTTTCCTGCTATGTGGAATAGGGTACGTCTTCTTTTTACATAAAAAGTAATGGGGTATAAATACACTTTCGGGAACCAGAATTATGTCTTTAAAGACTTAAAGACCGTTCTTGCCAAGGCAAGTCCGCACAGATCGGGTGACGTTTTGGCCAAAGTATCAGCGGAATCAAATGTGGAGCGTATTGCCGCTCAGTATG
>JAUIGC010000291.1 GCA_030429835.1 Bacteroidia bacterium | reverse complement strand
TAGCTCCGATTTTGATGGCGGTGGGGGCATAGATGGCTGGTCCGATGCCTCCGAGACCTTTAACGTTACTTTGGAACTTGTAAAACGAGGGTATACCGAGGAAGAAATCGCAAAATTATGGAGCGGAAACCTTCTACGCGCGTTAGACGAGGTTCAGGCCATTGCCAAAAGTATGTCCTAAAAGAATTAGGACATTTCTGAAGCCGCTAATCTGTCCTTTACGAATTCTACTTTGGTCTTGCCGTGAGGGGCGGGTTTGCCATTTTCCCCGAGGTTTACCATAATGATGTTGTCCACGGTAACTATAGTTTCGTGGTTCATTTTATTACGGACCTCACAATTCAGTGTCAGGGATGTTTTACCAAATTTTACGACCTGAATTCCTATTTCCACAACATCTCCTTGTTTGGCGGCGCTCATGAAATTGATTTCCGACATGTATTTGGTGACTATCTTGCTGTTCTCCAATTGTATGATACTATATAGAGCGGCTTCCTCATCGATCCAAGCCAACACTTTTCCACCAAATAAAGTTCCATTGGAATTCAAATCCTCCGGCTTCACTAATTTTCTAGTATGGAATCTCATTGTATTGTGATTTTATTGCACAAAATTAAAACGAAAAAAAAAGGTTTCAATTATCCTTTTTTTATTTAACGATCGGATTTATGAACATCTAAAAAGTGGGTTGGCGGAACTTCATTATTCTCAAAATAGCAGGTCGATATTTGACTTTACACTAGTTTACAAAGAAGAGGTTGCCCACTTTTTAACGCTTTGTTAGGACAAAGGGGCCCTTCGGGGTTTCAAAATAGTGAAGGTGGATCTATCAAAGTATTGGGAATCTTTAGGTTACACCCTAAATTTGAGTTGATCTGCTTAATGAAATAAGCGGATAGTAAAGGGGATTCCAATTCCATGTTTTGATGTACAAAGAAGTTTATTTTTCTCAGCCCTTGGGACTTCCATTCCCCCAATCTGGTAACCCATTCGTCCAGTCTACCATAATCACTTTCATGATTTGCGCCTACATAACGAATGAAGGCCTCGTTGTTCGTCAGTCGCATATGCATTATATCCCTTCGTCCGGCGGTATCCACCAAAATATTGGTAATATTGTTCTCCTCCAACAAATGATAAAGTTCTTGTGCAACACTTTCCTCATTGAACCAATCCGTATGTCTAAATTCCATGGCAAGCCTAAATTCCTTGGGCCAATGTTCTACAAAATATACTACCCTGTTCCAGTCCTTTGGGCTAAAATTATTGTGCATTTGTAAAAAGATGGTGCCTAATTTTTCTTCAAGGAGAGATGTAACCTCTAAATAAGACTCCAAAACTGGATAAGCTTGGTCGTTCAATCGCCTTAAATGACTTACGTTCTGTATTACCTTAGGAAAGAACATAAAGTTTTCAGGGGTCTTTTCTTTCCATTTCTGATAGGTTTCCGCAGGGAAAATTCGATAGAAAGTGGCATTCAGCTCAATACAATTAAACTGCGTGGAGTAGTAAGCCAATTCGTCCTTAGTTCCTCTAGGATAAAAGTTTTTTAAATCCTGTTTATTCCATTTGGCACAGCCTATATGAACGGTAAAAGGTTCTTGGTCGTCTATCTTTTTTAATAGCACTTCCGTATCCCTGTGGTCCTTGGGCATACTAAAATCTATTAGTTCTGGATGGTCTACTTTTCCGAATTTCATGGTTAAAATTATCCTTAAAAATAATAAATAATGGTGAGCGCATATTCAAAGGTTCATTGTTTATAACCCCGTTAAAAACTAATATATTCCCATCCCCGGCCTGTGGTCTTTATCTCTATCTTTATAAAAACCGCATAAAATGAACGACAGGTCCCAAAAGTTGCTTCAAATTCGTCCCGAAATTCCTTCAGCAAAAATTCTTCCGAACATGAGTGATGAAGAGCGCTTTCAAAATGAAACATTGCGCCCGATCATTAAGCTTCAGAACGATTTACTGCTGGCATCCTTTCAAAATTATATTGCAAAGGGCAAGAATTCATTCTATGGCCTAACCATAGAAAATCGGTTAAACTATATTACCAACGCTATTCAAAAGGACATTAAATTCAGAAATTCCCTAAAGGGGATAATCATTGGCCAATTTACCTTTGAGGAATATTCCACGTACATCAAAAATTCATCGGCATTGAATAAAAGGATGATGAATATGGTCATCAAAAGACTTCAGGACCAGATTCAATATTTTGAGGAAGGCGTTTTAGTCTAGTAAGGACTCTCCATTGAGATTCGTGGTCAATATGTTGCTCATTAAATCAAAGTAAGGGCGGATTGCCATAAAGGAATCGTTTATGGTCTCCAAAAAATTTGGGTCCACAACCTCCTTATCCGAAAATCTTCTAATGAAGATAAATTGTTTTTTCCTGATCAAATCAATGTTTGGGTCCTCTTTATCGAATCCTTTGGGGGCTGTTTTCAATTCTTCACCTTCCATTTGGCCCCATATTTTTTGAAAATCATGGTTTTCCATTATTCGCCTGACTTCGGTGGCATCTATCTCCCACTCCTTCCGGATCCGCAATAAATCTTCCTTTTCTGGATTCCAAAAACCAGTGGCGATAAAACTGCCCTCGGGCTGAATATGTACATAGTACCCCCCTCTTCTTTCAGCACCCATTCTGGTAAAAGATGCGGAGAAATTATATTTATAGGGTGTTTTGTCCTTGGAAAAACGGATATCCCTATAGATTCTAAATATTTTTAGTTTTTCAATTTTATCATGTGTATTCAGTTTTTCCATCACGGCTTGAAAAAACTCTTTTGCTTCTTTTTTATGGGTTGTAAATCTACTTTTGTGATCACCAAACCAATCCCTGTTATTGTTATTCTTCAATTCGGTTAAAAAATCAAGGGTCTTATTGGTAATTATTGGGTTAGACATGCGACGTA
>JAUIGC010000059.1 GCA_030429835.1 Bacteroidia bacterium | reverse complement strand
CTACTTCCAGTTTCCAGACCTTTGTATGCCAAGGATTTAAAACCAAATGCAGTTTTGTAGAAGTGCGCTGCTTGTTTGGAATTGCTTACATAAAGCTCCAAATAATCGGTGCCGTTGATCGGCATGAAGTCTGTTGCTTTTTCCTGTTTTTTTTCTGATGCTATTGTTGTTGACATATTGACTTACTTTATATTGTTGTTAATGCAACATAGTTGCTAAAAAATTTATGACGTTACTGTTTTCATTTTTACAATGGATTCCAAGGCATTCAATAGTGCTTCGTTGGAAGCCCTGGTACCGAAGGAAATCCGAACTTTTCCAGGGGCTCCAAAATTGCCCACAGGTCTAACCATAATCCCCTTTTGCTCCAATAAGGCGACGAGTTCTGTATCAGGAATAGGAGGTTGAATCATTACAAAATTTCCCTGACTAGGCCAAAACTTGATTTGTAATGCACTTAATCCCCTAAGCACAAACTCACGTTCCTGAAGTATTAGGGCTACGGTCCTTTCCACAAATTCCGTATCCTCCAAAGCTGCAATGGCCCCTTCCAAGGCCATGGTGGACAATAGAAAGGGTTTACAAATTTTTCTAATGTAATTACTGATATGCAAAGGGGCATAACAATACCCTACCCGGAGCCCAGCCAATCCATAGGTTTTGGAAAAACTGTTAATGGCAATGATGTTCTGATCATTTTTCACAAAAGGTAATGCCGATGTATAGTCCGCAGCTTCTGCAAAATGACGGTATACCTCATCCAAAACCACAATGACATGGGATGGAACTTTATTTAAAAAGGAAGTCAAATCTTCCTTGGGAATATAGTTCCCCGAAGGATTATTCGGTGAGGCCAAAAATATCAACTTCGTTCGTTCATTCACCGCATTTAAAATGCCCCCAAGGTTATAATCAAAGTTTTCCGTCATGGGAACGTTGATGGCGGTAGCCCCCATCCAACGCGTGAATGCGGTATAGGGCAAAAAACACGGCTGACTTACAATCACTTCATCGCCCTCGTTAAGAAAGGCTTTTGAAATCATGTCTATGATTTCCGAGCCACTATTGGAGGTAATAAAATGGTCTTGGGTAAGTTCTTGTTTAAAATCCCTGACCAAGGCTTGTCTTAGTCGGATATCCGTATTATCTGGATACAGACTCAGCTCCTCGAGCGAATCCATTAGCGCCTTTTTAACCTTAGGGGAATACCCTAAAGGGTTTTCATTGGAAGATAACTTATGCACTTCCACAACCTCTGGCATAACAATTTTCTTGCTTCCGCCCTTATAGGTACTATCTTCTAAAATATATGTTTTAAACTGTATCGGCATGCCTGTTCATCCATTATCCTTGGAAGGTTTAAAATTACAAAAAATATTTCATTTTGTTGCATTAACAACAATTTTAACGATTTTCTATGTATTTTTGTCCGTAAGATACCATTTATGGACAGAACCGAAGGATTTGGCGTATATATTGACCGTACCCTGAAAAAGGTACAAAGCACCTTTTTACAGGCCTTTTTGGACAATGATATTGATTTGACCATTGAGCAATGGGTCATACTACAACGTGTACATCTGGAAGGCAAGAACGCATCCCAGGCAGACATTGCCAAATCCAATTTTAGAAATAGGGCCACCACTTCCCGTGTCATCAGTGGACTATGTAAGAAAGGTTTATTGAAAAAACAGCGGTTCAGGGACGACCAAAAACGCTATAAATTGGTTATGACGGACGAGGGCCAAAAACTTATGGAACGTGTACTGCCCATAATCAAGGACCTAAGGAAGGTAAGCACCATTAATATTACGGAAAAAGAGTTTGATATTTTCTACCAGGTATTGGACCAACTCTATGACAATTTTGACCACTACGAGGGCTATAAAACTTCAAGCTCTTAGTTACTTTTCATAATAGGGTATCTTTTAGCACGATTTGGTTTTACCAATATGTATTTTTTACTAAATTTGCAGCCACATTTAAAAAACCCATTCTTTTAAATGTATTGGGTCGCGTAGCTCAGCTGGATAGAGCATCTGCCTTCTAAGCAGACGGTCAAAGGTTCGAATCCTTTCGCGATCACGAATAAATAGTTCAACAAGAAAAAACGCCGAGCTTGCTTGAGCGTTTTTTTGTTTGGACTATTTTCAGCACGGAGTGCTGTGGGGATATGAAATCCTTTCGCGATCACAAATAAATCAATAAAAAGTTGAAAACGGAGCAAGCTAAAAAACATAGCTTGCTTTTGTTTTTTGGTGAGTGAAGTTTTACTTTATTGATTTTCAGCACGGAGTGCTATAAAGGAAATGTAATCCTTTCACATCACCTAAAGCGGAGGCCATTAATACATAGGAAAGGCCAAAACCAACCCTGAGAATATAGGACATATTCAATTCAACTTCCTTTGGGACATGGGGGAACAAAACAACAGATATTTATACCCCTCTGGCGACCATACTTTTAAATCCATTAAAAATCCATTAGATTCAGTTTTTGTAAAATAGAAATAAACGTACCTAGGTATGTTTATACAATTGTTGGTATTCATTGTGGAAAATTAAAAAACTAAGTAGTTTAAATGGAAAACAAAAATGGAAACAATAATTTGATTTTCGGGATTGTTTTTACATTGGTGTTCTTTTGGCTTCTCACGGAATCGGAACCAGCTACATATAAAGGCTTGGAGATTGATATTAGAATAGTGAGAATGATAAGTTTGCTGATTGCAGTTATAAATTTCGCTAGCTATCTAAACTTAAAAAAATAGGATTGAAAAATTATGCTAAACCGAATAGCAAATCAAATAGGGTATACAAATACTTTTGAAAAATGGGAAAAAAGACCGAATACTTGATTTTTGGGATTGCTATAGCTTCAATAATAGCTGGAATATATGGAGCAATACGCACAGGAGAATTTATGGAATCTGTAAGTGGAGTTACTATTGGAGCCGCACTTATCGCGACAGTTCTTTTTCAACGGAATGGGAAGAATAAATCTGAATAAAACAACGAATGCCAACACAGTGTATAATTAATTGCGGTCGGAATTCCCAATTGGAAATTCCTGCAATCAATTATCTTTACTACTGGCGGGCATTTTCCGTTGGAAAAGTCCGCAACCAATCATACACGAACCGTTGCATTTATTATGAGGAAATCAATTCTTACAATATTAATGTTGTTAGCATATTCAATTGCAAAAGCGGATTTCGTCTCCCTAAACCTACTCACATTAATTGACCGAGCGGAAATAATTGCAGTAGGGGAAATAATTTGTGTGGATGAGAAAGTATTTGAACTAAAAACTAGCAATAGACTTTACTGCGAAGAAAGCATCTTAACAATTAACAAATTTCAGGACTGGGCTTGTGCGGTTAGGTGGTCCGAATATTATGTCGGACAAGAATTGATGGTATTTCTAGTTTGTGACGAAAAGGGAATATCTTCAATCGGTGCTGGAAATGAAGGTGAATTCCCAATAATAAAAGATAAAGTATACGCTATATTGTCATCTCCTTTAGAGGGAGAATTAAAAAGTATTTTCCCTCCTGAGGATTATAAAAAAACAGACTCTGAATTTTATATGGGAATTGAATTGGACTTGACTTTTGCTTGGGAATATGTAACAAACATTAAGCAATGTTTCGAGTTCAAACTTAACAAAATGCACCGAGTAGAATCGGGAAAATGGATTTGTTCGGCTGAAAAGGCTCGGGAGCTTAAGAAAAAGGACATATCTTACCAAAGGATCTTCGAAAGGTTAATAACAAATGCCAGCACGGTGTATAATTAATTGCGGTCGGATTTCCCAAATGGAAATCCTTGCAATCAATTATCTTTAGAGTCAGGCGGACATTTTCCTGGCTTCGACTGCGCTCAGCCTGCATGAAAAATCCGCAACAATCATACACGAACCGTCGCCCAACATAGTCGGAAAATAATTCGAGGACATAAAAATTTGATTTGAAACAACGAATTGCACATATCGCTCTAGTGGTCAAAGATTATGATGAGGCCATTGAATTTTATACAAACAAGCTGGACTTTCATCTAATTGAGGACACCAAACTGACCGAAGAAAAAAGATGGGTTATGGTCGCGCCAAAAGGAGCGAAAGAATGCTGTTTGCTTCTCGCCAAAGCAGCGAATGAAAAGCAGGAAAAAAGTATTGGAAATCAAAGTGGCGGACGAGTTTTCCTGTTTCTATTTACGGACAATTTCCGGAGAGACTACGAAAAAATGTTGGAAAGGGGAATAAAATTCGTGCGCCCTCCTGAACAAATGGATTATGGAAAGGTAGCTGTTTTTGAAGACTTGTATGGGAATATGTGGGACTTATTGGAACCCAATGAAAATAACAAGGGACTGTTACACTGAAAAAATAAACTACGTTCGGCAATGCGATGCATAATTAATTGCTGATGGATTCCCTTATCCCCCAAAACCCTGAAATAGAATTTAAGGTCGTCAACCTTTCAAGGAAATAGTTTTAATGGTTTTCGCCAAATTTCCTAAAAATTGGTTACCATCCCTCCCACCTGTACACAAGTCTCTTGACCATAATACCTACTATGTCGTTGTGCCATATTTGATGTAAATTGTGTCGATAAGTAAACTACTCTATAAATCAATGAAGTCAAGCTTTTTTCGGACCGTATACAATCACCCCTTAATACAAGCGGATGATTTAAAGGAGATAATGGACAACCACCAGAAAATCAATTTTTCTAAAGGCACGCTTTTTCTGGAAAAGGGTCAAATAGCCAATGAATATTATTTGATTGAAAGCGGACTATTAAGAGCCTATGTTCATGACTTTGAAGGAAATGAGATAACAACTGATTTTTATGGCGAAAATGAAATTTCCATAGAAGTATCCTCCTTATTTCAGCGAATACCCACAAAGGAAAATATAATTGCGCTTACCAATGGCGTTGCCTGGAAAATTGAGTTTGAAACCTTTCAGGTATTGTACCATAAAATAGAAAGCTTTAACGAATGGGGCAGGGCCTGGATGTCCAATCAATTATTTCTTTCAAAACAACGGGCTATAGAAATGCTCATCAAAAGCGCAACGGAAAGATACCTTACGCTGATTATGGAGAAACCGGAAATTGTAAAGCAAGCCCCAATTAAGCACATTGCCTCGTATCTTGGGATCACGGACACCTCCTTGAGCCGTATACGAAGAGAAATTTCCGGAAGTTGATTTACTGTCATAGGACAAGTTTTTTACTGGTTCACCTAAGTATTTTTGTTTGAAACACTTAAAAAAACAAAGATGAAACCAGAAAATCCCGTAGTGTGGTTTGAAATTTATGTTGACGACCTCCCGAGAGCCCAAAAGTTCTACGAAACCGTTTTTAACTTCCAAATGAACGAAATGCCAATGCCGGATACTGGCGAAGAAATGGAAATGTTATTTTTTCCATCGGATCCGGAATCCAAAAACAGGGCATCTGGGGCACTGGTGAAAATGGAAGGATTCTCCGCAGGAAATAACAGTACCATCGTTTATTTTATGAGCGATGACTGCAGTATAGAAGAAGCTAGGGTTGAAAAAGCCGGAGGTAAAATATTTAAATCAAAAATGTCCCTTGGGGATTATGGTTTTATGGTTTTGGCTACGGATACCGAAGGAAATATGATTGGAATCCATTCTATGAAATAATAATAGAAACTTAAAGATGGTAGAAGTCTTTAAAACCAATATTTCCTCCCACAGCAAGGCCGAAGAAGTTTTACGGATACTGAACAGCAAGTTTCCTGGTTATAAAGTGGATTTCGATTTGGAGGATTGTGACAATATTTTGAGGGTTGAAAATAAAAATGGGACATTAAAAATTGATGATATCATTTGCTGCCTTTTGGGAAAGGAAGTTGTGGTGGAAGTCTTGTTGGATTAAAAGAGGGATAGCGTCTCAAGTTCTTCAAACCTAAATACCTGTGTTCCCGCTTATTGTGGTTTCATCTTTAAGGACTTCAACAAGATTGAAAAAATACCCCCCTACTGTCTTGCAGATAAGCAATGACAAAAGGTCATTAGATAGGTTGAAGCGATTATTGATTTAATTTTAAATTTATGGGTACATAAATAATCTTTAGAATAGCCCATAAATGATACGTGAGGATCTTAGAAATACTATTGATCTTTGGACTAGGGATATAGAAGAGTTAAGTTTTGAACAGCTCTGCAAAAAACCCTCTCCAAACAGTTGGTCACTTGGACAGGTCTGTATGCACCTTATAGACGCAACCCATTATTTTCTGGAGCAAGCGGTAATCTGCTCATCCAACAATGAAAATAGCAACGAGGAAATGAAACCGAACGCCAAGATCATGTTTGCCGACAATGAATTCCCCAATGAACGTATTGAAGGCCCACCCTCGAACAGCTTCACCCTTCAGCCAAAGAGTAAAGAGGAAATTTTAGGCTCTTTTGCTAAAATTAAAGAGTCCATAGTCCATGTTGAACGTCAGGTTTCAAATAGCACCTATAAGGGCAAGACCAAGCATCCTGGTCTCGGTTACTTTAGCCAGCGGAATGTCTACAATTTGCAGAAATGCATTTTCGACATCATTTTAGGCAACGCGATAGGATTATGGCATTTTTGAAGATAAGCTGACTTTGATTAAAATTAAAACTAAAAGTATTTTTATCAATGGATAAGGTTGAAAATAGGTTAACGGCACAAACTCTAATCAAAGCACCAATTGAGATGGTATGGGAAATCTGGACAAACCCTGATCACATTGCCAAATGGAACAATATCTCTGAAGAATGGCATACTCCTGTTGCGGAGAATGATTTAAGGGCTGAAGGAAAGCTGTATTTAAGAATGGAAACAAAGGATGGAAGCGAGGGTTTTGATTATATCTGTAACTATGATGAAATTGTGATCCACAGGAAAATAGCCCATACTACTTCTGATCATAGAAAGACGACGGTAACCTTTGTGGAAACGGAAGAAGGAGTTCGGTTAACTGAAGTATTTGAACCGGAAAGCGAGACTCCGTTAGACGTGCAGCAAGAATTTTGCCAATCCATATTAAATAATTTTAAACACTATGCTGAAAGCACGGTGTAAAAGCTATTTTAATAATTGGAAAAGTGTTTCATTAAAGGTCCTGAACAACATGGAAGAAAATCACAATTTTGAGCATATAAAAGAGTTGCTAAAAAATAATGACCTCCCTTACGAGGATATTATTGCATCAAAGGTCCAGTTTATTACTGAGGAAGAAAACGGTGTCCTTGTTGGCTGTATTGGTCTTGAGCGCTATGGTGAAGAAGGACTTTTACGCTCATTTGCCGTTAGGGATAAGTACAAAAACAAAGGTATTGGGAAACGTCTTTTAAATCAACTCATTGACCAAAGTAAAACTTACGGTCTAAAACGATTACATCTTTTGACAACAACCGCAGATGGCTATTTTGACAAGAACGGATTTAAGACAGCTGATAGAGCAGTCGCACCAAATGATATCTCATTAACCAAAGAATTCTCGGAAATCTGTCCTTCTAGTTCGGTTTATATGATTAAGAGTTTGTGCTAACCAAATTATTTGGATATGTTGAACAAAACCAACTTGTCGATTCGTGATAAAATGGAAAACAAGAAATCAAATAAATAGTTACTATTCAATAATTGTATAATGAAAACATATAAACCAAAGAACTACAATTCACTATCGCCTTACTTAATTGTAGATGATGCCCAAAAATTAGTGGATTTGCTCAAAACAATATTCGAAGCAACGGAATTAAGGAAATTTAACCATGATAATGGAACTATTGCCCATATCGAATTAAAACTAGATGACAGTATTCTAATGATTAGTAATAGCACTAAAGAATATCCAGCAAATAAAACAACGTTACATTTTTATGTTCCAGATGTGCATAAAACATTTGACTTGGCTATAAAAAATGGATGTGAATTAATTGAAAAACCTAAGAATAAAGAAAATGACCCTGATACAAGAGGTTCGTTTTTTGACATTGCGGGAAACTATTGGGCCGTTAGTACGCAAAAATCAAAGTAATACCAAATATTAGTACGTTACCATTTTATTGTATTTATTTCGATACTCAATCGGGGTAAGACCCGTGTTTTTTTTAAAAATGGTTCTAAAAGCTTTGGTGTCCGTATACCCAACATCAAACATTACCTCGTTAATATTCTTCCGGCTCATTTCAAAACTGCGTTTAGCAGACTCCACTTTCACCCTATTGATGTATTCCAAAACAGAATTATTGGTAGCGGCCTTAAAACGCCGTTCAAAACTTCGCCTGCCCAGCTTTGCAAAATCCGCTAATTCATCTATCGAGATTTTGTCTTGGATATGGTCATCTATATATTCCTGGGCTTTTTTAATGGCTTCGTCATTGTGGTTTTTCTGACCTTGGAACATGGCAAAGGCGGCCTGGCTATCCCTATCAATATCTATGGCAAAGTATTTTGAAGCTAAAATTGCCGTTCCCCTATCCGTGTATTTTTCCACCAAATGCAGTAATAAGTTCCAGTAAGAGTGGGCCCCACCACTGGAATAGATCCGATGTTCCTCGGTAATTATACTGCCATCCTGTACTTCTACATCGGGGAACATTTCACGAAACTCCTCTTGAAAACCCCAATGGGTAGAACATTTTTTGCCGTCGAGAAGACCGGTAGAAGCCAATAAAAATGCGCCGACACAAAGTGAAGCTACTTCTGCCCCATTATCATATTGTTTCTGTATCCAGGGCACCAGTTTTTTGTTTTTGGAAATTGCACTTTTCATGTCTCCGAACAACGCAGGAATTACTACCAGGTCCGTTTCCTTTACGTCCTTAAGCAGTTGGGAAGCATGAATAGAAAAAAGCCCGTTATTCAATTTTACTTGTTTTTTTAATCCGACCAACTGAACATCAAACAGCGGTTGTTTGCCGGATGCAGCCATAAATTGATTGACTGCCGAAAACAGATATTGAGGGTCTGCAATAGCTTGCAAAACGGAACTTTCCGGAACAAGTATACTTACACGTTTCATGTTGGTGACGTTAGGATTAGTTCGTTAAAGGTATAATAAAAACTGTCGTGAATTACCCCTTTGTTGTCATTTATGCACAGGATAATTTTTGCAGTAATCGTACATCTTTGTATTGTAAATTGTAACTGGTTTTAACGTGAAAAATTTAATAATGGATACTTCAAAAATTACAGTAAGCGCAATGATCAACGCACCGTTGGAAAAAGTTTGGGACGGTTATACCAATCCCAGTCATATAGTAAATTGGAATTTTGCAGACCCGAGTTGGCATTGCCCTACTGCCGAAAACGATATGAAAATAGGTGGCACCTACAAAGCTAGAATGGAAGCCAAGGACGGCAGTTTTGGTTTTGATTTTATAGCCGTTTATACTGATATAAAGGAGGGTGAAGGTTTTACTTATGAATTTGACGGAAGAACTGTTGAGGTTCAATTCAATGATTTGGGAAACCAAACGGAAGTAATCGTACGATTTGACCCAGAAACCGAAAATCCTGTTGAAATGCAGAAGGATGGGTGGCAGGCCATATTGAACAATTTTAAAAAGTACGCGGAAACCCTTTAAGCTAAAAAAATGACCCATCAAATGTATCCTTGCCTTTGGTTTGACGGACAGGCCAAAGCCGCTGCGGAATTTTACTGTTCCATTTTTCCCAATTCAAAAATTACGGCGGAAAATCCATTGGTCGTGAAATGGGAATTGGAGGGTAAACCTTTTATGGGGTTAAACGGAGGCCCTAAATTCAGGTTCAATGAAGCCGTTTCTTTTGTAATTCATTGCGACACCCAGGAAGAAATAGATTATTTCTGGAACTCTTTTACAATAGATGGAGGTGAAGAAAGCAAGTGCGGTTGGTGCAAGGACAAATTTGGTGTTTCTTGGCAGATTGTGCCCAGTGTTTTGGAGGAATTAATGGGCCATCCGCAAAAAAGGGAAAGGGTGATACAAGCATTCCTAAAGATGAAAAAGTTCGATATTGAAACCCTATTAAATGCTTAGGTGTGGCACAAATACATACATACCTCACCTTCAATGGAAATTGTCGGGAAGCCATGACCTTTTACAAATCGTGTTTGGGCGGGGAACTTTCATTTCAAACCGTAGGCAAATCTTCGCTGTACCATAAAATGCCAAAGAAGATGAAACAGTGTATTTTACATTCCACACTCATACGTAATGATTTTGTACTCATGGGATCCGATATGGCACCGGACACGGGGCTAATAAAAGGAAATGCAGTTGCTTTGGTGCTAAATTGTCATACCGAAAACGATATTAGGACCTACTTTGATAAACTCTCCCTTGGAGGAGTAGTTAAATATCCGCTTGAAACTACATTTTGGGGAGCTTTGTTCTGTGAACTTACCGATAAGTTCGGGAACCATTGGCTCTTAAATTTTAATAATCAGTAATCACTTTAAAAACTAAAATCATGGCACTCATCAATCCGTATCTACACTACAATGGAAATGCAGAGGAAGCATTCCATTTTTACAAATCTGTATTTGGAGGAGAATTTGTACGCGTTACCCGTTTCAAGGATTTTTCAAATCCTGAACAACCCTTTCCTGAGAGCGAGGCCAATAAAATTATGCACATCGCCCTGCCTATTGGCAACAACGTCATCATGGGCAGTGACGTTCCAGAAGTGCTTGGAAAAGTAAACGAGAACGAAAACAGGTTCAAAGTATCCATTAGCACGGAAAGCAAGGAAGAGGCGGACAGGTTGTTCAACGGGCTTTCAAAAGGCGGAACCGTTGAAATGCCCATTGGGGACAGTCCATGGGGCTCCTATTTTGCCATGTTCAGGGATAAATATGGTATTGAATGGATCGTGGATTACGCTTATCAAAACAAATAACCTTGAATACATCACAATGAAAAAGCACAAAATTATTTTTTGGACAGCGACCATAATCATCGCTTTATTTGAAGGAGTATTACCGATACTTACTTCGCAAACAGAAATGGCAAAGGAAGGAATCAGACACTTGGGATACCCCGAGTACTTTGGAAACGCCTTAGTGGTATTTAAAGTTTTGGGCGTTTTGGCCCTGGTCATTCCACAAGTCCCAAAACGATTAAAAGAGTGGGCCTATGCAGGTTTTACCTTTAATTTCATCTTTGCGGCCATCAGTCATTTTGCAGTGGATGGAATGGATTTTCAATCCTTTTTCCCGTTTATTGTTTTGTCCATTTTAGCGGCTTCCTACTATGCCTTTCATCAACTTAATACCTCAAAATAATATGTCATTTCAAGCCTATCTGGATACTATTCAGAAGAAAACAGGGAAAACACCTGCGGACTTTAAAGCGCTTGCCGAGCAAAAGGGATTCACACAAAATGGGAAAATAAAGGACGGGGTAAAGGCAAAGCAAATTACGGATTGGTTAAAGCAAGAATTTGATTTAGGACATGGACATGCCATGGCCATTTATGCCCTATTGAAAGGCAAAAAACCGGATTGACCACAATGTAATGTAGTTTGTTCCAAAACTATTTGGAACTATAATTGTGTTTAAATTTATTCCTGTGGTTTACGTATTTTTATAATGTCCAGGGTTGGTTGTTCCAAAAGTATTTTTTGGCTTTCGAACTATCGATACCAACCCTAGTGCATTTAAAAAACAATCTCATGAAAAAGCCGATAATCCTTTGGACAGTCCTGTTATGTATTTCCGTATTGGTCACGGGATGTAAAAACGGGGATAAGCAGAAAAACAATATGGAGGAGAGCATGGCAAAAACCATTGTAAGTAACAGTGGTCAACTTTGTTTTCAGAATGTTTACCCATATGAGGATAATCCCTCTACCCAAGATGTATTGGAACTTAACCTCATCATAGATGGGAATACCGTATCCGGTAATTACAACTGGCTACCTGCCGAAAAAGACCAAAGAAAAGGTACTTTAAATGGCACATTAACGGACAATACGGTTACCGCTCAATATCGTTTTATGCAAGAAGGCATGGAACAAACCGCTATGTTAAAAATCCGTTTGACGGATGATAAGGCCCTAGTTGAGGGAGGTGAACCGGAATTGGGTTTTGGGGCTACCATTGACAAAATTGATTGTGGAACTTAAAAAAGTGCCTCGGTAGAATACACTTCAGATTTTATTTTTCGGTGTTTATCGGTTGCTGGGCATGGTTGTCCATTGCAATCTCCTATACCAGAAAATCCAAGAAAGCCCTAGTCTTCGAGCTGTGGCCAAGAAATTATAAAATGAGCCCTTTTCGGGGTTGGATATCTACGCCATAGTGTAAGGATTTTGCTATATTTCCAAATAAATCATCAAACTGCGTTTAACAGGTCGATAGGGCACATTCAACCCAATCTTTTAAATTGAAAAAACAATTATGAAACGAATATTCTTTACCGGGGGATCTGGAAAAGCAGGAAAGCACGTAATTCCCTACCTACTGGACCAGGGACATAGAGTGATGAATGTAGACCTGGTGCCTTTAGATCACCCAGGAGTAGATAATCTGATAGCCGATATTACGGATTCCGGACAAATGTTCAATGCCATGAGTTCATATGCCGGGTTGGACGAACTGGAACCGGGGAACGGCGTACCAAAATTTGATGCCGTTGTACACTTTGCCGCCGTGCCAAGGATTCTCATCAATCCCGATAATGAAACGTTTAGGGTCAACACCATGGGCACCTACAATGTGATCGAAGCAGCGGTTAAACTTGGAATCAAAAAAATCATTATTGCCTCCTCGGAAACCACCTATGGCATCTGTTTTTCAGATGGTAAAACCGACCCAAAAGTACTTCCCCTGGAAGAGGATTATGATGTTGACCCCATGGATAGTTATGGCTTGTCGAAGGTTGTAAACGAGAAGACGGCACGAAGCTTCCAACGGCGTTCTGGCTTCGATATTTATGCCCTTCGTATTGGCAATGTGATCGAACCCCACGAATATGCGGAACTGTTTCCGCATTATTTCAAAAACCCAGAAGTGCGCCGCCGGAATGCCTTCTGTTACATAGATGCCCGTGACCTAGGGCAGATCGTGGATCTATGTTTGCAAAAGGACGGACTTGGATATCAAATTTTCAACGCTGGAAACGATCATAACGGTACCATAATTCCCAGTACCGAATTAGCCGACAGGTTCTACCCTAATGTACCCGTAGTTCGAGAATTGGGGGAGCATGAAGCCTTATTTTCTAACCGTAAAATCCGTGAAGTTCTAGGGTTCAAGGAACAACATAACTGGCGAAAATACCTTAAATGGGACTGAATTCGTAAAAACAAAGCATTCTTAAAACCATAGATGGGATAATGGATTATTTTGAAAAAGCATTGAATTCGCGAATAGGAATCGAGTATAAACTATAAATATATCCAGATACTATCATGGTAAATAACCGAAATGTATTCCCACCCGACCGCAAATACTTTTAAATCCACTAAAATCAATTAGATTAATTTGGATAAAATAGAAATATAGTAACTTGTTACTATATACGATTGTTAGCTGTAATTTTTGAATGAAGTACTATCCTCCAATTATCCTCTTTATATTAATCCTTATTGGTTGTAAGAATCAATCAGCGGAAGTTGATTTAATTATATCAAACGTTTCTGTAATTGATGTAATATCTGGTAACGTAACCGAGAATCAGGACGTAATTATTAATGGTTCTATAATTAATGAAATTGTAAATTCAAATGAAAGTAATCTAACAGCAAAGCAACATATTATCGGCAAGGGAAAGTACTTAATTCCATCACTTTGGGATATGCACGTACATATACAAGATTCCACATATTTAAAAATGTTTTTGGATTACGGTATTCTTGGGGTTAGAGATATGGGTGGTTGTGCTAGCGAACCTACAGACGGTTGTGAATCGCTTTGTGCTGAAAAACTTAATGAATGGGAGAATGCTATTGTAAAAGGCACTTTAACTGGACCACTATTATATATTGCTGGAACTCAATTATCGGGAACTGGATGGCCTACTTCATTTTCTGTTTTGAATAGAGATGAAGTTGATTTAGCATTTGAATATAATCTAAATAATAAGGTTGATTTTATCAAAGTCTATGAAAAAATCCCTTGGGAATCGTATCGGGAAATAGCTCGCTTATCCCAAAAATATAACCTTGATTTCGTTGGTCATGTCTCGGAACCATTTCTATTGTCAGATATCTTGGATTTAGGGCAAAAAAGCATAGAACATATTCGTGAGCCTATAATTTACAGCTTCACCAATAATTCAATAGAATTAGAAAATTTTATGGTTGCAGATGATTACACCATTGAGGATCGAGAATTTGTAAAACCCTGGATTGATGATGCTGAAAATGTTATTGATGCTTTCAAAAGAAATAATGCATGGTTTACTCCAACAATGGCTGTTCAATTTGCTCGATCTCGTTACCGAGATGAAAAATGGATTAATCATCCTCTACGCCAACAAATGCCTGAACCTGTAAATAATGGTTTGAAGAATCATTTGACTCAAATGGAAAAAAATGAGGACAAAAAAGGAGACGCTCTGTGGTGGACAGCACTTAACAAACTTGTAAAAAGATTCAATGATGAAGGAATTGGATTATTAGCTGGTTCCGACGCGGCATGTGAAGGTGGCGTACCAGGTTTTTCATTACACGAAGAACTAAAACTTATGGTAGATGCAGGTTTAAGCCCACTTAATGCACTTCAAACAGCTACTATTAATCCAATTCAATTTTTTAAAATAGATTCTGCTGGAGAAGTAAAAGAAAACTACATTGCCAATTTAATATTGTTGGACGAAAACCCTCTTGAATCTATTGAAAATACCCTTAAAATAAATACCGTTATAAGAAACGGAAAAATTCATACATTTAAATAAATACAACAGCTAACAATGGCTATAATTAATTGCAGTCGGACATTTTCCTGGCTTCGGCTACGCTCAGCCTGCATGAAAAGTCCACAACTAATCATGCACGAACCGTTACCTGCAATCAAAAGAAACTGAAGATTGAAATTAAGAACAGCATCAATACAAGACCTAGATTTGGTCCAATATTGGGACACGAAACAGCACGTGATTGACTGTGACCCTGATGATGAGTGGGATTGGGAAAAAGAACTTAACCGAAATCCTGAATGGAGGGAACAACTGATAGCTGAAGTAAACGGAGAACCAATTGGATTTATACAAATAATTGACCCTCTATTGGAGGACACTCATTATTGGGGGGAAGTTGAACCGAACAAAAGAGCTATTGATATTTGGATTGGAGAAGAACATAATCTGAATAAGGGCTACGGAACAAAAATGATGAATCTCGCTATTGAGAAATGTTTTGAAAACGAATTGGTGGATGGAATTTTAATTGACCCGCTCAAAACCAATACGAATGCTCAAAGATTTTATAAAAGACTAGGGTTTGAATTTGTTGAAGAAAGGGACTTTGATGGTACAACGTGTATCGTATATGAATTAAAAAAGAATAAAACCAGCAGGTAACAAGGTATCCTATGAAATGCCCTAGTCCAGTTCTCTACGGTTTCTATTTAATTTTCAATTAGTTCATAATGTTGATTTTTGGGTATTGAATCGTTCAATACCATATAACTTGCTCCGCATCCTATCTGGGATACCCCGTTATGGGCGTTCATCAGCATCTGTATGATCAAAAGCTAAAATAGGCCCGGCCACTTGCTAACCGGTGTGATCCCCGATAGCTTTGGGATCATTCCCAATACCGTGAAAACAACGATATATGGCCACACCATGGCCTTATCGTTAACGGTTTTCACTATATTTCCATAAAATTCACCACCAGCGCTTCAACTCGCCCACTGCCTTCGCAGATGGCGTACATAGCGCGGCGTTGTGTATCATCAAAGACAAAAACATGAAAGCAGTAGTTTACACCAAATATGGCTCGCCAGATGTCTTAAAGTTGGTAAATGTCGAAAAGCCTCAACCGAAGGGCAATGAGATGCTTGTTAAAATAATTG
>JAUIGC010000058.1 GCA_030429835.1 Bacteroidia bacterium | reverse complement strand
AGTCGTTCACGCTTCCCTCAGACGCGTATGGGCGTAGAACAGGTCTTTATGAACTATTTTCAACGGGCCAAGGAATATGATGAAAAGAAAAAAAGCGGACAACCTTACAGATATGACGAGGAGTTGGAAGTTTTGGCAGAAATCATCAACGGAGAGCGTTTCATATCCTGCCACTCCTATGTTCAAAGTGAAATCAACATGATGATGAAGGTTGCGGAAAAATTTGGTTTCAGGGTAAATACCTTTACCCATATTCTTGAAGGGTATAAAGTAGCCGATAAAATGGCTGAACATGGTGTCGGTGCCGGAACCTTTAGTGACTGGTGGGCCTATAAATTTGAGGTTAACGATGCCATCCCATACAACGCCGCCATCATGCAATCCCAAGGGGTAACCGTTGCCATAAACAGTGACGACCGTGAAATGATGAGAAGACTAAACCAGGAAGCTGCCAAAACCATTAAATATGGTGGAATGACAGAGCTTGAGGCTTGGAAAATGGTAACCATCAATCCTGCGAAGCTTTTACATTTGGATGATCGTGTTGGAAGTATCAAAGAAGGTAAGGATGCCGATTTGGTTTTATGGTCCGGAAACCCTTTGTCGGTTTACAGTAAAGCCGAAAAAACGATGATCGAAGGTACTACCTACTTTGATTTGGAAAAAGACCAAGCACAAAGGGAAGCCATAAAAAAGGAACGCAACGAGTTGGTTAAAATGATGCTGGAAGAAAAGGCCGGTGGTAAAAAAACCCAAAGTCCTAAGCAAAGTACCAAACGAAATTTTACTTGTGAAAGTCTATAGAATTCTTAATCCGAAAAAATTGTAAAATGAAAAAATCAATATTAATACTTCTGGCCTTAGCTGTTTTTATACCAGGTTGGGCACAACAGACTCCTGCTCCCAAGCAGTCAGAAGCCATAACCATTGAAGGGGCCACGGCCCACTTGGGAAATGGTGATATCATAGAAAGCTCCTTGATTATGTTCGAGGATGGAAAACTCACTTTTGTAGGCGATTCCAAAATGAAGATCGCACGAAAAGGCAAGGTCATCGATGCTACAGGCAAACATGTGTACCCTGGATTTATTGCTCCTGCCAAAACCCTTGGACTTATTGAAATCAATTCCGTTCGTGCCACGGACGATCAGGACGAAATTGGCGAGCTGATTCCCCATGTTAGAAGTTTAATCGCCTATAATGCAGAATCCAAGGTGGTGGAAAGCATGAGGCCCAATGGGGTATTGATTGGACAAATTGCTCCTTCCGGCGGAAGAATTTCCGGTACCTCATCCATAGTACAGTTTGATGCATGGAACTGGGAGGATGCCGCAGTTAAAGTGGATGACGGTGTCCATTTAAACTGGCCCCGAAGTTTTCGTCAAGGCCGTTGGTGGATGGGCGAAGAAAGAGGATACAGACCCAACAAGGACTACAAAGAGGATGTAGCGACCGTCGTTACATTCATAAAAAATGCTACGGCATATGGAAAAGGAACCCCTAAAGAACTAAATCCTGCGTTTGCCGCCATGCAGGGTGTGTTGGACGGATCTCAAAAAATGTATGTTTACGCCGATGGCGAGAAAGAAATCATAGATGCCGTTAACACCTTAAAAAACAATGGTATCAAAGAAGTTGTTCTTGTGGGAGGTTATGAGGCATATAAAATAACCGACTTCCTTAAAAAGAACAATATTCCGGTGCTGGTTCAGTTCACCCACAACCTTCCGGTATTCGATGATGACGATTATGATCTTCCGTATAAACTACCAAAACTATTGGTCGATGCAGGTTTGTTGGTTGCCCTTCAAAACAACGAAGCTTCTAACTTCCAAACAAGAAACCTACCTTTTTATGCCGGTCAGGTGGGTCAGCAAGGTCTGGATAAGGAAAAGGCACTTCAGCTTATCACTGGAAATTCGGCAAAAATTCTTGGAATAGATGATAGTTACGGTACCTTGGAAGTAGGAAAGAGCGCAACGCTTTTCATTTCGGAAGGAGATGCTTTGGACATGCGTACCAATAAGCTTTCCCAAGCTTTTATAGACGGCAGGGATATCTCTTTGGAAACCCATCAAACCGAATTATGGAAACGGTATATGGGTAAATATGAAGGAGAATAGCAACAATTCGTAAAATGAAGATAAAACTGTACATTTAAGTCGATATGTATCGACAAACAGATTTACTTCTAGGAAGTAATACAAAAAGCTCGATAGTATATCGGGCTTTTTTAATACCAACTAAACCAATTCCGTATGAAAAAAATAATCCTTTTAGGCGTCTTGTCCATGATGTTTTCCTGCAAGAAAACCACAACCTCCGCAGATGGAATACAAATTGCCGGGTTGCAAGAACCTGTAGAGATTGTTCGGGACCAATGGGGAGTCAATCATATCTATGCCAACAATCAACGGGACCTTTTTTTCGCTCAAGGATATGCCGCGGCTGCCGACCGACTCTTTCAATTCGAAATATGGCGTAGGCAGGCTACGGGAACCGTTGCAGAAATACTCGGGGAACGTGAATTGAAAAGGGATATAGGAACCCGTCTCTTTAAGTTCCGAGGAGATATGGAAACGGAAATGAACCACTATCATGAAGATGGTGTAGAAATCATAACAGCGTATACGGATGGGGTTAATGCCTACATCGAAGAGCAATTAAAAACTCCGGAAAGCCTTCCTATAGAGTTTAAAATATTGGACATTCTGCCTCAAAAGTGGATTCCTGAAGTGGTCATCTCCAGACATCAGGGGTTGCTGGGGAATATTAACGACGAGCTACAAATAGGAAGGGCAGTGGCCCTTTTGGGTCCGGAAAAGGCCAAGGAACTGTTTTGGCTGCACCCCAAGGATCCGGATCTAACGTTAGATAAAAAAATAAATCAGGATTTATTATCCCAAAATATTTTGGAACTCTACAATGCCTATAGAAAATCGGTCAAGTTTACGCCTTCTGATGTACTACCCGATTATAGGGATGAGGATTTAACTATGAGCCTATTTGAAACTCAGAAGGAAAATAGGGATTCTCTTTCCATTGGTAGCAATAACTGGGTGGTAAACGGTTCCCGTACCAAAAATAGCCACACCTATATGGCGAACGATCCGCACAGAACCATTGCAGTACCCTCCCTACGCTATATGGCTCATCTAGTGGCACCTGGATGGAATGTTATCGGCGGAGGAGAACCGGAAATACCAGGTATTTCAATCGGGCATAACGAATATGGCACTTGGGGCCTTACCGTTTTTGAGACGGATGGGGAGGACCTTTATGTATACGAACTCAATCCGGAAAATTCCTACCAATATAAATATCAAGGTCAATGGGAGGATATGAAAAATATACAGGAAACCATTAAGATTAAGGGACAAAAGGATACCATTGTGAATCTTTCCTATACTCGACATGGCCCAGTAACCCATATTGACAAGGAAAATAATGTGGCCTATGCAGTTCGTTGTGCGTGGTTGGAACCCGGAGGTTCCCCCTATTTGGCCTCCCTGCGAATGGATCAAGCCAATAACTGGGAAGAATTTAGGGAGGCATGTAATTACAGTCATATTCCAGGGGAGAATATGGTCTGGGCGGACAAGAAGGGTGATATCGGTTGGCAAGCCGTAGGCATTGCCCCTATCCGAAGGAACTTTAGCGGGTTGGTACCGGTTCCTGGTGATGGCAGCTACGAATGGGATGGCTATTTGCCCATCATAGAAAAACCGAACGACTTCAATCCCGAAAAAGGGTTTATTGCTACCGCTAACCAGAATGTGACTCCACCAGATTATCAACATTGGGACGCCATTGGCTATACCTGGGCGGATCCCTACCGAGGAAATAGAATAGACGAAGTCTTAAAAAATAAATCAGACTTTACGATGGAGGATTTTAAAAAGTTACAAACCGATTATCTTTCCCTCCCCGCTATGGAACTGGTGCCTTATTTAAAGGCTATTCAACTTGACGAAAAATACGAGCTAGCCAAAATAAAGTTGCAGGATTGGGATTTTAAGCTAAATCCAAACTCCATTTCCGCGGCGATTTACGTGGCATGGGAAGATGCACTATCGGAGCTTTTAGAAGATAGGTTCATACCTGTTGAAGCCAAAGAAATCATTCCGTATCTACAGTTGAAAAAAATATTGGAAATGGTTGGCAATCCGGATACAACGTTCGGCGGTGCCGATGCAAAAAGAAAACAGGAGGAATTTTTAAAAAAATCCTTTATGACGGCTATCGACGACCTTGAAAAAAGATTGGGTCCTGACATGGAAAAATGGCAATATGGACAACCCAAAAATAAGCACGTTTATATTGAACATGCTTTGGGGGCTGTGGTCAACAAACCAATGAGAGACACCCTTTTCAATTTGGGACCTTTGCCTAGGGGAGGGAATTCATACACTCCAGGATCAACGGGCGGCAATCTCAATCAATCCAGTGGCGCTTCCTTTCGATTGATTGTAAATACTGGAGACTGGGACAGTGCACAGGCCACTAACGGACCTGGTCAATCCGGAAATCCGGAAAGTCCCTTTTACAAAAATCTATTTGAGCCTTGGGCGAAAGACCAGTATTTCCCGGTCTATTATTCCCGACAAAAAATTGATTCCGTGGCGGTCAACAAAACAACCCTGCTCCCTCTAAAAGAATGATTTTTTGAATTGAGAACAATTCTTTGCTCTTGAACAACCTATCCTTAAAGGCCTATAACTCATTAACCACAGGATGTTGGGTTATTAAAAGGAGGGATTTTCATATTCTTCTTTTTAAAAACAGGAGTAATAAAGAAGAAAAAGTTTTAAGCAGAGAGAACGAAATCAACATTCTTTTCTTGGCCCTAATAGTTATCTAATGTTTACAAATCTGACCAACTCACCAGTTTTGTATACTTCCTCCCTCGGCTCCAAGCAAATAAAACCATCTGCCCTGGAAAGACTCGTTAAATCACCGGAACCATTTTCAACTATCGGAGTTACCTCTAAACAACTCTCTTTCCACCTGGATTTCACCTGTATAAATCTGGTCAAGGGTGGCCTTATTTCCAAATCGACCATTAATTTGGCAGATCTTTCTTCCGTTTTTATATTCCAAGATTTATATAACCAGGGCAAAAAATACAAATGATAGTTGGCATAGGTGGAAACGGGGTTCCCCGGGAAGGAAAAAATCACGGTTTTTGATTCCTTATGTACTCCAAACCAAAAGGGCTTTCCTGGACGTTGTGCGACGCGATGGAAAATTTTTTCTACACCCAGAGATTCCATTACCTCGGGAATAAAATCAAATTTTCCTTTGGAGACTCCTCCACTCAGCAACAGTACATCATTCTCTTTAATGGCACTGGAAAGACCTTTTTCAATACTTTCCTTGTCATCCAATAAATGCAAGGAGCTCCCAGTTATACCAAGATTTGATAGGGAAGATAGCATGGTAACACTGTTGGATTTCCTAATTTGGTGAGGCTCCGGTGACACATGGATATCTACCAATTCATTTCCTGTGGCTATACTACAGACTTTCGGCACTTTTTTAACCAGGACCTTTGGCTTTCCTACGGAGGCCATAACACCAATTTCTGCAGGGGTAATCAGGGTTCCCTTTGACAGTACCTGTGTCCCTTGAGACTCATCACTACCCTTGTAATGCACATTTTGTCCCTTAGTTACTTCCTTATTGATTATCGCGAATCCCTCATCAATGGTTAAATGTTCATACATGATAACCGTGTCCGTATTTTTAGGGAGAACGGCCCCAGTCATCACCTCTATACAATTCTTGTCATCCACCAAGGAAAGTTGCTTCATACCTGCACTGGCTACACCCTCAATCTGAAGCTTTTCACCGGTACCGATGGCCCCATCAAAGTTAATTGCAATGCCATCTTTGGTTACCCTGTTGAATGGAGGGAAATCCCTATCGGCATAAATGGGCTCGGCCAGATATCGGCCATTACTTTGCACTAGTGGCACTAGTTCATTGCCCAAATCCAAAGGATGTTCCAAAACTTTGTTTAACGCTTCCTTAAATGTAATCATGGATTCAATAAATTTCAATCATAAAATTCCGAGTCCGTTCACTAGCAAAACCCTTACTCCTACTATAAACACCAGCAATGCCGTTACTCGTTTGATGCCGTTGGCCGAAAGTCGTTTCAGACTGATTCGTATACCCAACTGTCCTCCCAAAAGAACTGATATTGCAAGACCAAGGGTCTCCATCCAAGGAAGGGACAATGAATCACTGGAAATCAAACCCAAAAGGCCGGAAACCGAGTTTACCAAAATAAAAAAACTCGCCAAAGCGGCAATTCTGATGGCCTTATCCCATTTTAAATGATTTAGCACAGGGGCAAGAAAAATACCTCCCCCAATCCCTACAAGGCCAGACAGAAAGCCTATTCCCGCTCCTAAAAAATAACTTAAGTAGCCTGGATATTCTTTGGTTTCTAATTGGGAACGTTTCCATTTATAAGTTTGTACTGCTAAAAAAGTGGCAGACAAAATGAGGGATACTCCCAGAATTACAAAAAAGATATTTTCCTTTAACCTAAAAGATGCCCCTAAAAATGCAAGTGGGATACTGGTAAGAATAAACGGCAAAAAGTCTTTTAATTTAGCATGTCCGTTCTTAAAATACAGATAGGTACTTCCCGATACGACCACGAGATTGCAGATCAAGGCAATGGACCTAATGGCAAAAAAACTTCCCAAAAACAGCGTAAGCAGGGCCAGATAGCTAGATCCTCCACCAAAGCCTACGGAAGAGTATAAAGTTGCCACGATGAAAAACCCTATGCACAAGAATATGAAGTTCTCAATGGGTATTTGCATAGGTATTTATTTGGTTCATTCCCCCGGCAACATTGATAAATTTCTTGTCCGGAAAAAGTCCTTGTAAGGTTAGGACCGCTTTTTTACTTCGTATTCCGGATTGACAGATAATATAGACTGGAGTTTCCATTTCTAATTCCCCAACCCTTTTTCCCAGCTCGTTCAAGGGAATATTTTTGGCTCCACTGAGGTTATTTACAATAAATTCTTGGGGTGTCCTAACATCTATGAGCGTAACCTTTTTATCCTTTAATAGGTTTTGAATTCCGATTGCTTCGATGGATTCAATTGGTATCCCACACTCAAAATCATAGGTATCTTGGATACTGTCCAATCTGAGGTTTTTGGGTTTTAGATTGAATTTCATACGTTGCATCCGCTGGGTAAGGGTATCAAAAAGCAATAAGACCCCAGAAAGTACACCATCCAAGCCGGCTACAACTTTCACAGCTTCCAAAGCCTGCAAATTTCCAATGACACCAGGAAGAATACCCAATACTCCATGTTCGTTACAATTGGGCACCTCATCGGATTTTGGCATCTTGGGAAACAAACAACGATATGTCGGACCATTTTTGTAATTAAAAACACTTACCTGTCCTTCAAAACCATGCAAGGCCCCATATACAAAAGGCTTTTTTTGGATAACACAAACGTCGTTTATCAAATATCTAGCAGGAAAATTGTCGGTGGCATCTACGACCAAATCGTAATCCTGAATAATTTCGGAAGCATTTGAAGGTTCCAAAAATGTTTTAAAAACGTGAATCGTTGTCCCAGAATTCTGAGCCTGCAATTGGTCCTTGGCAGCATCTACTTTCAACTTGCCTACCATGGCCTCCGTATAGAGAACCTGCCTATGTAAGTTGGATTCTGAAACGATGTCCGCATCAACAATTCCAAGCGTACCCACTCCCATAGCATTTAAATAGGTTAGAACCGGAACTCCAAGACCGCCGGCCCCTACAACAAGAACTTTAGCCTTGTACAATGCTTTCTGTCCTTCTTTACCAAAACCCGGTAAAATGGTCTGTCTTTGATACCTGGCATCCATTATACCTGCAATTTTTGCAAAGCTTCCTGATAATCTTCATGTGAATTTGCATTCAATAATACTTCCGTTCTTTCGGGAAAAACCAAGGCAACTTCGTTATTTATCAAAAACTTGCGTGGACATGTGCCGTTGCCTGCTTCCAAATATGCAATAGAGGTACGCAGAGCCTCAGGTTCCCAAATAGCACACAACGGTTCCGGTAAAGGATTTTCCTTGTTGGCATAGGCCGTAGCCAATTTGCTCCCATCCCTCTGCGCAATCAATTCCCTTAAGGCACTTTCATCCATTAAGGGCAAATCACAAGCCAAAACCAGCCAAGCGGCATCGGGGTATTCCTTATGTGCCGACAATAATCCATTGTAAGGACCCCGAAATTCATCCTTGTCCAAAATAGTATTAAAACCAGATTCGATATCTTCCTTCTGGTCTCCTCGTATACTCATAAAAGCTTTATCGCAAACGGTATCCAATATATTATATAGATATTCCCTTTGTGGTATACCATGGTAGGATATCAAACCTTTGTCTTGGCCCATTCTGGTACTTTTCCCTCCGGAAAGTACTAATCCATATAATTTATCTTTCGAAGTCATTCTTTCCTCCTGATTTTCTTTCGAGTTGTATCGTTGAAATTACAATATCCTGAGAAAGAGCCTTGCACATATCGTAAATAGTCAATGCAGCAATGCTAACTCCCGTCAAGGCTTCCATTTCTACACCAGTTTTGCCATTGCATTTTACGGTACACGTAATGTGAAATTCGTTTTCTCCAGGAACAATATCCACATCAATTTTTGTTAAGTTAATTTGATGGCATAGGGGTATTAATTCCGATGTTTTTTTTACACCTTGTATTCCCGCAATGACCGCAGTTTGTACAATGCTTCCCTTTTTTCCTAAAAAATCCTGATTTGACAGGACCTTAAAAACTTTTAACGGAAATAATACACGACCTGATGCCACGGCAATCCTCGAGGTCAACTGTTTTTCCGAAACATCAACCATAGATGCATTCCCATCCTCATTCACATGCGATAACTTGTTATTCATTCTATCCTCCGATTGATGTCATTGAGTTGGAAAAAACATCCTTGTATTTTTCTTGAGCTTCAAAACCTGTTTTAGCCCTGCTTCCAACTGCTTTTAAAACTTGCTCCTTAACCCTATTTTCTGAATCTTCCCCGCGCATAATATCCCTAAGATTAGCACTGGCCTTAGCATACAAACAGGTAATTACATCTCCTGTAGCCGAAACCCGTAAACGATTACAGCTTCCACAAAAAGTCCGACTAAAAGAGGGTATTACACCAAATGTCCCTTTGAATCCAGGTATTTTATAATTAATGGATGTTGACGTTTTAGGCGAATCCAATTTGTAATAATCTGGATACTTTTTTTTGATATGCTCTAAAATGTGCTTGTAGTCCCAAGTAATTTTTTGAAATGATTTAGAGCCGCCGTTAAATGGCATTTCCTCTAAAAAACGCACGGATACCGGATAGTGTTTGGCTAGTTCTAGAACAGGTAATATATCTTGTGTGTTCTGTCCGTCCAAGGCGATAAAATTAATCCGAACATTGAATCCTTCACTGATTAATCGAATCAGATTGTTATGGACTGTATCGTATTGATCCCTTCTTGTAATTCTTTCAAAAGTAGCCTTGTTAATAGCATCTAAGCTTACATTGATGTTCTTTATACCCAACGCCTTTAATTCATCGATATATGGCCCTATCAAAGTAGCATTAGTGGTCACGGAAATATCCTTGAGTCCTTCCAAATTGGCCAAATGCCTTAATAGGTCCATCAAATCCTTTCTCACGAAAGGTTCCCCTCCTGTAATCCTAATCTTATCGATTCCTTGATCGACCAAAATTTCACTCAAAACCTTGAGCTCCTCAATGGTGAGCAGCTTATCATTTTTTGCGAAATTTATTCCTTCGGCCGGCATGCAATAGTTACAACGCAGGTTACAACGGTCGGTTACCGCAAGCCTTAGGTAATTAATTCTTCTATTGTGATTATCTATCAACATATTCCCTCAATATAATCTTTAGTGTTGGCAACTCAAAACGTCCTCTGAATTTATCTTTTCCATAAACTGGTTTTAAGGATGTGCCGAAACCCAGACCGATTTATTTTTGAACATTTCCTTTTTCCAAATAGGCACGGTTTCCTTTAGGGTGTCTATTAAAAACCGACATGCTTCAAAGCATGCAGTTCTATGGGCAGATGATGCCCCCACGATGACAACCGGGTCCTGCACGTCCTTCTTTCCAACGGCATGTTTTATAACTACTTTGTTCAAATTCCATTTCTCCAACGCAACGTCGGCTAATTTGTGCATCTCCTTTAAGGCCATGGATTCATAGGTTTCAAATTCCAGCGCCATGACCTGTTCATTATTGGTAATCTCCCGGACCGAACCAACAAATACACATATACCACCACTTTGAGGATGGGACAATTCCTGATATACCGTATTGGTATCGAGTTCTTTTACTATTTCAATGATTTTGTTCATTATCCTCCGCTTACCGGTGGTATTATTGCCACCTCATCATTACTTTGCAATTGAACATTATCATCGGCATACTCACTGTTAACCGCAACAGCCAAAGAAGACAACTTGGAAAATTCTGGGTATTTATCCTTCAACGCCGATTTTAAATCAGAAACAGACTTTGGTAACTTTCCTCCAAAATCCATCTTAATTTGGGAGGCACCAACAATATCCTTTGCAATCCCGAAAAAAAGTAGGTCCATGAACAATTCATTTTTTTGGCCGAGGCCATAGATTACTCAAAACCCTAAATTACTTATTATTCTGGAAGAAACGAATTAGTTACCTTCCCATTTAACCTTTCATTAAGTTTGGCTCTTACCTTCAACAAAAACAGCTCCTTCCGGTTTTTGGTAAAACCCATTTCCTTTGGGCTCTTCACTTAGTTGTATATTCTCAAAATGTACGGTGTTTTTTATTTGCTTAATTGTTCGTCCTTCATAATCGTACCAAGAAATGGACTTAGGTAAAAGAACATCCCCTACTTTTTTCCAATCATTGTAACGAATCCATTTTACATTATCGGAATCCTCCCCTGTTCTGTAGGTAACCGTATAGCCCAGCCAGGTCATATGATGGGTCTCCGGATCATAATGAAGATAATATTCGTCTTTTGGCGAAGTGCCAATACCACTATCATAAGTAATGCTTATTCCAGGGTAAGACTTCCCTTCAAATTCCAAATCCTCCGTTTCTCCATAGTGTATTCCTTTATCCCCTAGCACAAAAGGCATGGCATAAAAATAGAACATTAAGTTATGATAGAAAACGGGATCTCCTTGATAACTATTATCAGGATCTTGTAACCAAACTTGGGTACCATCGAACCCTAATTCCACATTACCTATCAAAACCACATCCTTTCTGCCATGTAGATCAACGGTATGGATTTCTTTCTGAGGTTCCCTTGGAATTTCATAAGACAAGGTTCTGTATTTTTGCCAGGCATCTATACCTCCATGGGCATTAAATACTTTTTCCAACGCCTCCGGATATTTTCTGACAACGGGTTCCGAAACTTCATTTTTTATAATTTTCATTTCTTTTCCCTTTTCTGAATTATTCTTACAACTAAATACACCTAGGACCAAGACTACGAAAGCGAATTTTTTTATCATCATTTTGAATTTCGATTTTTAGATAGGTCGAAGCTAGAGGCAATACTTAACATAAACGACTACTTTTGTAACCAATGAAGGATGTAAAACATATTAGTAGCCTACAGAACCCTCTGATAAAAAAGACACTTTTACTCAAGGAAAAATCAAGGGAAAGAAAGAAATCCGGACTTTTTGTTTTGGAAGGCAGAAAAGAGTTGGAGCTTGCTACCAAGGGAAATTATACTTTGGACACCATCCTTTTTTGTCCCGAACTTATCCCAATAGAAGCGTTGAAAGCTTCTTTTGAAATAGAAAACACCCCTTTGATATCAGTAAGCCCTGAGGTATATGGGAAATTGGCCCATAGGGATACCACAGAAGGTATTATGGCCATAGCTAAGGCCAAAAAACACGGACTGGATTCATTACACCTTACCCAAGCAAACCCTCTAATTTTAGTAGCAGAATCCACTGAAAAACCTGGTAATATAGGAGCACTTCTTAGAACTGCCGATGCTGCAAACCTTGATGCCGTTATCATTGCGAATCCCAGAACAGATCTGTATAATCCCAATATCATACGATCGAGTGTAGGGTGCGTATTTTCCAAAATGATAGTTATGGCAGATACCCCTTCCATAATTTCGTTTTTGAAAGAAAAGAAAATGGCAATCTATTGTGCGGCCCTAACAGCATCCAAACCGTATACCTCCGTAAATTTCATCGGACCTACGGCCATAGTGGTAGGAACCGAGCATAGTGGGCTTGGCGAGGAGTGGCTTTCCAATTCTACCCAAAATATCATTATTCCTATGGAAGGCGCAATAGATTCCATGAATGTTTCCGTATCCGCGGCAATACTTATCTTTGAGGCGAAACGTCAGCGGTTAGGATAACAAAACCGATTTTCGTTCGTTAATATCAAAAGCCAATATGGACCACACCTTTGTTTTTTATTGCATTCTAGTGATCCTCATAGGGGATTTTATTCTCACCACAATACTAAACCATCTTAATGCCAAGAAATTCGGGGACCCTATACCTGAGGATGTTCAAGATGTATATAGCGCAGCGGAATACAAAAAATCACAGGAGTACAAACGGGCCAATTATAGGTTCGGGATTGTTACCTCCGTTTTTTCACTAGTCCTGATAGTTGGTTTTTTGGTTTTTGGAGGATTTGGCCTTATTGACTCCATAGTTCGTGATGTTACTAAAAATGAAATCCTACAGACGTTGCTTTTTTTTGGAATCATTATGATTGGTAGTGACTTTCTAGGTACGCCCCTCTCCTATTACCAAACTTTTGTGATTGAGGAGAAATTCGGATTCAACAAAACCACCGTTAAGACTTTTATAATCGACAAAATTAAAAGTTGGCTGATGACCATTATTATCGGAGGAGTACTACTTACTTTGGTCATTTGGTTCTTTCAATGGGCCGGTCAAAATTTTTGGGTGTATACCTGGGTATTGGTTGCTGCCTTTACCATTTTTATCAATTTGTTCTACAGCAAATTGATAGTGCCCCTTTTTAACAAACAGGAACCCCTAGAAGCCGGAACGCTAAAACAGAAAATTGAATCCTACGCTAGCAAGGTGGGCTTCGAACTCAAAAACATCTTCGTCATAAACGGCTCCAAAAGATCTACAAAAGCCAACGCTTATTTCTCTGGCTTTGGAAAGGAGAAACGGGTTACTTTGTACGATACATTGATCAATGACTTGGAAGAGGATGAAATAGTGGCCGTATTGGCCCATGAAATTGGGCATTACAAGAAAAACCATATCATATTTAATTTGGTATCTTCTATCTTACTTACGGGCTTTATGTTGTTCATCCTGTCCATATTCATCAATAACCCGAATATATCCTTGGCCGTTGGGGTTGACCAACCTAGTTTTCACGCGGCGTTGATTGGTTTCGGGATATTATACAGCCCTATTTCTGAACTTACCGGTCTGTTAATGAATTACTTCTCCAGAAAATTTGAATATCAAGCGGATGATTTTGCAAAAAATACCTTTGCTGCGGCTCCGTTGGTTACGTCCCTAAAAAAACTGTCCAAAAACAGTTTAAGCAACCTTACACCCCATCCCACTTACGTTTTTGTGCATTACTCACATCCTCCATTAGTAGAGAGGGTCAGAAATTTAAAGGCATAATTTTTGTTGTCTAGCATCTAGGATTATACTAATTTTAATATAGTATGACACAGGCTGCAATAGAAAAAGAGAACAAATTAATAGCAAAGGAGTACAAAGAGCTCTTGCGTATAAGTTATCAGACCTTATCGGAGGATGACAAAAAATTGATCCGTAGTGCTTTTGAGGTTGCCGTAGATGCCCATAAGGACCAACGCAGGAAATCTGGAGAGGCCTATGTATTTCATCCCATTGCTGTCGCCAAAATAGTAGCTTCAGAAATTGGTCTTGATGCCGTGAGTATTGCCTCGGCTCTTTTACATGATGTGGTAGAGGATACGCAGTATACCTTGGACGACATTGATCGTATGTTCGGTGAAACCGTAGCCAGAATCGTGGATGGCCTTACCAAAATATCCCACCTTAAAAAGGATATGAACATCTCTCAACAGGCGGAGAACTTCAGGAAAATGCTATTAACCCTTAATGATGATGTTAGGGTAATCATCATTAAAATAGCCGATCGTTACCATAATATGCTCACCATGGACTCCATGCCGGAGCACAAACAGGTAAAAATAGCTTCCGAGACCCTTTACATTTATGCTCCTTTAGCACACAGAATTGGCCTCTACAATATTAAAACTGAGCTTGAGGATCTAAGCTTGAAATACACGGAACCCGATGTTTACAATGATATAAAAAGTAAAATCGAGGAAAGCAAGGAAGAGCAGCAGGCCTATATTGATGCATTTTCTGAAATCATAGACAATTCCCTTAAACAGGAAGGGCTCAATTATTACATAAAAGGTCGGATGAAATCCATTTTCTCCATGAGGAGAAAAATGAAGGCCCAAAATGTAGGCTTTGATGAGATATACGACAAGTTCGCAATTCGGATCATTTATAAGTCCGATGCCAAGAACGAAAAGTTTTTGGCCTGGAAAATATATTCCATCGTAACGGACCATTTTACACCCAACCCTGTGCGGTTAAGGGATTGGATATCATCGCCCAAATCAACGGGATATGAGGCACTTCACATTACCGTTATGGGCCCAAAAGGAAAATGGGTGGAGGTACAGATAAGAAGTGAACGAATGCACGAAATTGCAGAAAAAGGATATGCCGCACACTTCAAGTACAAGCATGGGGACCAAAAGGAACAAGGAATTGAGGTATGGCTGAACAAACTTCAGGAGGCCCTGGAAAATTCCAACTCCAATGCGGTGGATTTCGTGGAGGAGTTTAAATTGAACCTCTACTCCAAAGAAATCTTCGTTTTCACTCCAAAAGGGGAATTAAAATCCCTCCCAAAAGGAGCAACCCCACTGGATTTTTCTTTTAATATCCATACCGAGGTAGGTATGCGCACCCGGGGTGCCAAAGTTAACGGGAAACTTGTTCCCTTAAATACAACTTTACATAGTGGGGACCAGGTTGAAATCATTACTTCGGAGCAGGCAAAACCCAACCAGAACTGGTTGGACTATGCTACGACGGCCAGGGCAAGAGCTAAGATTAAATCGGTACTAAGAGAGGAAAAGAAATCCGTTGCAGAGGAAGGCAAGGAGATTTTAAGGCGTAAACTCAAATCGCAAAAAATCACCCTTAACGAGGATTCCATCAACAAGATGGTCACCTTCTTCAAGCTCAAGACCAGTTTGGATTTGTTCTATAGGGTAGGCATCGGCTCTATCGATAACCAGATGATCAGGGATTTCGCTTCGTCATATAGCAATGCTTTCATCAGTTTCTTCAAGAATAAAATCAGAAGATCCCCTGCTCCTGAAGATGTTAACAAAGAAGAGATCACTTCCAAATATGATCTTTTGGTTTTTGGTAAGGAAGAGGAAAAATTGGACTATAAACTTTCGCAGTGTTGCAATCCAATTCCTGGGGACGATGTTTTTGGCTTTGTAAGTGTATCGGAAGGTATTAAGGTTCACAAAAAGAATTGCCCAAATGCCATTTCCTTACAATCCAACTACGCCTACAGGATCATCACGGCAAAATGGGTGGACTCCTCCCAAGAAGAGTTCAAAGCAGATATTCAATTGACAGGTATAGATAATCTTGGCTTAGTAAGCGAAATCACTGAAGTTATATCGGACAACATGCATGTGAACATGCGCAACCTCAACTTTAGTACGGATGGTGGAACCTTTACCGGAAGAATAACCGTAGTGGTAAAAAACAAGGGAATCCTAAACAGGTTAACGGAAAATCTACAACAGATAAACGGTATAGACAAAGTGACCCGACTTTAGAAAGGGAATTAAAATTTAACTGTACCTTTGCATATTAATGCAAATTATATGAGTTCCGATAAGAATCAGGAAATAGTAAAAAATGTCTTTACCT
>JAUIGC010000057.1 GCA_030429835.1 Bacteroidia bacterium | reverse complement strand
ATCACAAATCTTTTTACGTTTGCTTTTTCGGAAACATCGATTAAGCTTTTAGCGCCCTCTTGATCCACCGCTACCACTTTTTTTCCACCCGATCCGGCGGCAAAAATTACCTTATCAATATTTTTCATCGTATGTGTAAGGTCTTTCTCCAAATCACCTAAAACGGTATCTATTCCTTCATTTTTGAATTGCGCCAATTGTTCTTCCTTTCGAACCATCGCAACAGGATTAAAATATTGGGATGCTTTTAATAAGTTAACCACCTTTTTTCCCGTGGTACCATTAGCGCCTGCTACTAATATATTTTCCATAGTGTATATCTTTTTCATTTATAGTAAGATAGTTGGAAATAAGGACGAACCTTACCCTATATAGAGTAATTATTAGCTCTAATCCCAATACAATAAAGTACATGCCCGTATTTTGAATACAGCATATTTATGTTGGATTTCGGTCAATCTTAGAATTATAAAACCGCTAACTTATCGAAGCATTTTTAATCTAAAATTTAGAATATGAGTAATCAGAAAGAGAAAACCTATAATTCAGATATTACAAAAGAGGATTTAAACGCTTTGGGAGAAAAAACAAAAAATTCAAGAACCGATCAAGGTGATGACCAACAATTACAGGAAAGAGAAAAAGATGTGGATTTTGCAGGTTCAGATTTGGATGTTCCAGGCCGGAATCTATCAAAGGATAAAACCAAGAAAACGGTTAAGGACGAAGAAAATCAATTGTATAGCCAAGGAGGTTCAGGCAATGAGGATTTAGAACGGAACAGGGACCATATCAAATAGGCTTTTGAAATTACGATATATAAAAGCAGCCATTTAGGCTGCTTTTTCTTTACAACGTGTTTTTTGTTTCTATGCTAAACCGGCATTTAGTTCAATTTCTGTATCCAAAAGTTTGGAAATGGGACAAACATCCTTTGCCTTGGTAGCAATCTCTTTAAATTCCGAAGCTTCAATTTCCGGAACATCACCTGTTAGGTCTAAGGTCACTTTTACAATCTCGCCATCCTTAAAGGATACTTTGGCACTAACATCAAGCGTATTTGGCGTATAATCAGCTTCCCCGAGCAAAAAACTCAATTGCATGGCAAAACATCCCGCATGTGCTGCTCCAATGAGCTCTTCCGGATTCGTACCTTTTCCATCCTCAAATCGTGTCTTGAAGGAATATTGGGTGTTCTCTAATACGGTACTATCTGTTGTCAATGTACCATGACCTTCTTTTCCACTTCCTTTCCATTGTGCTTTCGCATTTCGTGTAAAATTCATTTTATCTTTTTTTTATTATTAATAATTAATTCAATTTTTACTGAACCGACTCTTCTTGCTTGTGGGTTTCATAGTCTATATAACCCTCTTTACCTGGAGTGTAAAAAGTGTCTTCATCCCAGTCGTCCATATCCCAATCATTTTTAAACCGTTCCACTAAATCGGGGTTGGATACATACAATTTCCCAAAAGAGACCAAGTCGGCATTCCCACTTTCGATGACTTTATTTCCAGATTCTTGGTCAAAACCGCCGTTTATCATTAAAGTTCCATTATACATGGGTCTAAAATGTTCCGATATATTCTTAACTGCATATGGAATGTCTGAGACATCGGTAAAGGGTTCGGATAGATGTATATAAGCAAGGTCAGATTCATCATCCAATTTTTTAATGATATACTCAAAAGTTGGAATGGTTTCCTCATCCATGGTCATTCCAAACATTCCATTTAAAGACGGATTAAAACGTGCTCCAATCTTGGATTCGGGAATAACCTTTTTAACTTCATCCAAAACTTCAAAGAAGAATCGCGCCCTATTTTCAATACTACCACCATATTCGTCCGTTCTTGTGTTGGATGTTGCATTAAAAAATTGATGAAAAAGATACCCGTTTGACGAGTGAATCTCAATTCCATCAAATCCTGACTTTACAGCATTTTGGGCAGCATTTTTAAAATCCTGGATTGTTCTATCAATATCTTCTTTGGTCATGGCCTTGGGCGTTACCGTATCCTTAAAACCTTCAGGGGTATAGGATTGTGCTTCTGGATTAATTGCCGAAGGCGCCAGTGGCAAATCTCCACCATGAAAATCAGGGTGGGACATTCTACCCACATGCCATAACTGAATGAAGATGGTACCATTTTTTTCATGAACGGCCTGGGTTACCTGTTTCCAACCTTCTACCTGAGCTTCAGTGTGTATTCCAGGTGTATTTATGTAGCCTACCGCTTCTTCGGACACTTGTGATCCTTCGGTAATTATGAGTCCGGCAGAAGCTCTTTGTTTATAATAAATATCGTGAAGTCCCTTTTCTGGTTTTTTATGCTCATTGGCTGCCCGGCTACGGGTCATTGGTGCCATTACTACCCTGTTTCTCAAGGATAGGTTTCTTTCTTTATAGGGCTCTAATAGCGCTTGTTCTTTCATACATTTTTTTGTTTTAACAAAGTTCCATGGAATAGCGGAATATCCTTAGCTCTTATGGCCAAAATAGTATCTGTAACAAAAACGGTTTTAGGAAATTTTTCGGAAAGACATTTTCAAGGCATTGTAGCCATCACCTACCCAAATCTTCTATTCTTGTTTCAAAGCTACTTGAAATCATTTGGGAGATGGTTTACATGAATTTTAGCTTCTTTTTTGTCCATTGGAAAAGTATCCTTCAAAAATTTGAGTAAGTTGCGGTGCCAACTTAATACTCAATGAAATTCAACATACACGCACTTTTGTGCCTCATTTTGTGTGTCAATACGCTAACGTCACAAAAGAAGAATGCCGATTATCGGCTACACATTAAAAAAACGAACTACCCCATAAAAGTGGATGGTATTGAGGACGACCGAGCTTGGGAAGATGCGGATGAAGCTACTGATTTTTTTAGGGTACTGCCTATGGACGATGGTCTGGCCAATGAACAATCTGCCATAAAGATGACCTATGATGATAAAAACCTCTATTTATTGGCCACCTTTTATAATGCCACGGAAGCCAATTATTTTGTGGAATCCCTTCGCAGGGACTTTTCCTTTGGGAAGAACGATAACTTTTTGCTCTTTTTAGACCCCTTCAATAATCAGACCACGGGTTTTTCCTTTGGCTCCAATGCCTTTGGGGCACAATGGGACGGCACCATGTACGATGGTTCCAGAATCGATTTGAATTGGGATAGCAAATGGATATCCGAAGTTACCCGTAATGATGACAAATGGGTGTTTGAAATGGCGGTTCCCTTTAAATCCATTCGCTATGAGGAAGGGGTTACCGAGTGGGGAATAAATTTTAGTCGGTTAGATTTAAAGTCGAGCGAAAAGTCGAGTTGGACCCCTATACCAAGACAATTCCCAACGGCTGCCTTGGCCTATACCGGTACTCTGGTTTGGGATACCCCACCACCTGCCCCAGGAACCAACTTTTCCATTATACCCTATGTTTTGGGGGAAGTCAATAGGGATATAGAAGCAAACGAAGATACCAAGACCAATGGCAAGATTGGTGGTGACATAAAATTTAGTCTCACGTCTTCCCTGAATTTGGACCTTACCGTGAATCCGGATTTTTCACAAGTTGAGGTAGACCGACAGGTGACCAACTTGGACCGATTTGAACTTTTCTTTCCCGAGCGGCGTCAATTCTTTCTGGAGAACGGGGACCTGTTTGCCAATTTTGGATATGAGACAATACGACCTTTTTTTTCCAGACGCATTGGTTTAGGTGTCCCTATACAGGCAGGAGCCCGCGTCAGTGGTAACTTGAATGAGAAATGGCGAATGGGGCTTATGGATATGCAGACTGCTAGTGTGGATGAAACCGGTTTGCCCAGTCAGAATTTTGGGGTGCTTTCCCTACAAAGAAAGGTCTTCGGGCGCAGTAATATTGGTCTGATGGTCGTAAATAAGCAATCCATCAACTATCCATCAGAAAACGATTCCATCAACAGTCAATATGCAAAATACAATCGAAATTTGGGCCTAGAATACAACTTGGCATCCTCCAATAATCTTTGGAACGGGAAAGCCTTTCTTTTAAAATCCTTGGCCCCTGATGAAAGTGGTAAGGGTATAGCCCAAGGGGCGCACCTTCAATATAGTAGTAGAAAATGGAGTTGGCGACTACAGGAAGAATGGGTAAGCAACGATTACACCGCAGAAGTAGGCTACGTGCCCAGAAGAAATTACATAAAGTTTAGCGGAAAATTGGGGCACCTATTTTTTCCAAAAGGAGGTCCCTTGGTGAGTCACGGGCCAGAGCTCAATATCAACTATTTCTTTAATGAAGCACTTAGACAAACAGACCATTTGGCCTATTTGGTATATAATTTCGATTTTAGAAAAAGAAGCAGTTTGATGTTTTTTGTTTCCGATGATTATGTAGAACTCCTTTCCCCCTTTGACCCTACCCGATTGGGAATTGCGGATTTGGCCACAGGAACCAAGCATCAATGGAACGCCTTTGGTTGGGAATACCAGTCCAAGCCCCAAAGCTTGTTTACCTATTCTTTCGCCGGACGTTTGGGAGGGTATTATCAGGATGGGAACCGCACCAGTTTGACCACAGAATTGGGGTATCGCTTTCAACCTTACGTAAGTTTAAGCGCGAATCTAAACTACAACCATATCGACCTACCTGCTCCATGGAACACCAACGAATTCTGGTTGATCGGTGCTGAGGCGGATATCACTTTTACCAACAAGCTCTTTTTTGCCAATTTGGTCCAGTACAATGAACAAACTGGGAATATGAACCTAAATTCCAGGTTTCAATGGCGCTACAGTCCCGCTTCGGATTTATTTTTGGTATATACGAATAACTATTTTGTAACCCCTTTTGAAACAAGAAACTGGGGATTGACGCTAAAGTTTACATACTGGTTGAATAATTGATCAATCCGGTGAAATTTCACTCTTTTCCGAAATGGAAAAATTACCCGATGTATCCTTTGCTTTTACACTAACAAGATATGTAGTACCGGATACATAGGTTATATCTTCAATGGTTGTATTGCTCAGGTCTGTTTCCTCCATCAAAACCGATCCGTTCTCTTGTACTACAATATCGTAGTTCAGGGCATCCCCATCTTCATCTTCCGCAACCCAAACAACATTTAAGGTCTGGTTTGTAGTGTTAAAATTCAGAGTGATTTCGGCGGCATATGGTGCATAGTTCCCTATGGCCTGTCCCGGTGTGGTAAAGGAATAGGTATCACTAATGGTATTTCCCGTTTCGTTTTTAGCAGTAACCGTCCAGGAATAGGTTTTCCCTTTATCCAAGGTCAAAGAAGCTTCTAAAGCCCCAACGGTTGTTTTGGCCGCTTCCTGTGCCCCCTCCTTAACCACCAAATCATAGTTTACTGCGTTTTGTGAGGCATTCCATTTAAAAAGGATAGAAACTTTTGAATCATCGTTAGGTACTGTTTCAAAATCTGAACAAGGTTCACCGTTGGCGGGCAGCGTCCCTTGTATTTTAGTGGGTAGGGGCTTTTCCGCTTGTTTTTCTGTATCGGAATCCGAACCTTTATCGCATGAGACAAAAGTGCTTATTACAAGAAGGATAGAGGCTAAATATTTTACTTTTTGATGAATCATTGTTTTATTATTTTAAACGTTTGGGTGTTCTTGCTTGAGATAATCTTAACTGGATAAATTCCTGAATCGTAGGATTCTAAATCTATCGACTCTAACTTGTCATTTTGGAGCTTTTTTTGAAATAGCAGTCGGCCCGAAATATCGAAGATTTGCACTTCACTTTCTTCGTCATACCCCTCGATAAAAGTCTTGTCCTTCGTATTTACTGGGTACATCACCACGGAATCGGAAAAATTGAAGGAGTCTTCTATCAGACCTTGGCAATCACTCTCTCCGCTGATGGAAATCGTATTGAAACCATTTAGGTCGTTCAGTTGAATCTGATTGGGTCCGGCAGAATCGAAGTTGAAAAGGGTTTCCTTATTGTTGATATTGACTTTATATGAATGGCTCCCCTGGACGGAATAGGATACGCTTTTTGATTTGAGGTCAAGATTCTCCCGTTTTCCACTGATACTACCTACTTCGTTAATTTGAATTCCAAAAGATTGGGTATAGGATGCCTCAGGAATAGAAATCTCAACGCTATAAAGGCCGGTCGATAAATTATTTATTATATAAGGCTGGCTGAGAGAAACATTATTTTCGGTAATCGTCGTTGGACCATCTAAGCTGATGTTATACGAACGGTTCGTCAAAGAACTTGATACCTGAATGCTTCCATTCGTTGTTCCAGGGCAGGTTGGCATTAAACCATATACCAATATGGCATCTCGAGGAATAATCTCACAACCGTTTTCATTCACGGTAGCGTTAGGAACTGTATTTAAGCAATTATCCTTATGATCTAGGATGCCATCCAAGTCATTATCTTGGTTACACAAAGCATCTTTGCCACCATCCGTTATCGTCCAGCCATAGGTATCCATAAGGTATTGCCGAGCTTCTTCAGATTCGCAGTATTGGCTATCCCCTCCATCAAAAAGTACATTATTTTGCAAGGTAGGTAGATTGGACCAGCCAATAATGGTTTTGTCATAGTTAATATTTGAAAGTCCTGAGTAATTAAACATGCCGCTTAAATCTGTAACGTTTGAAATATTCCAATTACTTAGATTGTAATCGAAACTTGCTGCCCCACTAAACATTCCACTCATATCTATTGCATTCGATACATTCCAATTAGAAATATCTTGATTAAAGCTATTTGTATAACTAAACATACCTGAGAAATATTTGGTGCTAGATACATCCCAATCAGAAATATCTTGATTAAAAGATTGGCATCCCTGAAACATTGAATACAAAAACTCAGCATTTTTCATATCCCAAGTTGATATATCTTGATCGAATAATACACAACCCTGAAACATATGATCAAATCTTTTGATATTTCCAACATTCCATAACTTTAAGGATTCATTTCCAACTAAAGAGATACAATCTATAAATGTATTAGTTGACATAGTAACGTTTGAAATATTTGGTGCATCAACAGCAGTAATATCAAGATTTTTACAATAAGCAAATGCACTTGAAAGGCTTGACCATCTTATATCACCCCATTGTTTAATCTCAATAAGTTTTTCTCGATCTTTAATATCAACAGGTACAACACCTGGACCGTCGTAATCGCCATATCCTGTAAAAGGAAAATAACCGCTAATTTTTACTTCATAAATACCTGGAGTGTCGTAGGTATGAATAATCGCGCTTCTTATACCTTCGTCAAAGGAACCGTCACCCCAGTCTACGTTGTACATGTAAACACCATTTTTAGAAGCTGGTATTTCTATTTGATTATTATCAGTTTTCCCAAAATTATCTGTTTTCCAAATTGTTATAAATGGTCTTTGATCTTCAACACAATTTTTCCCATTATCATTAATAGTCCAATTAAAATTTTGGGTAAGATTTTCCCTTGCATTTTCAGCAATACAATATTCATAGGCATCTGCGTCAAAAACCACATTCTCTTGTAAATTGGAATTATTACTCCAACCTATTAAGATATTATTATAATTTTCAATAGATAAACCTTTAGATCCTGAGAACATAAATGACATATCCTTTACTTTTGTAATATTCCAAAGACCTATATTTTGATCAAAGAGTGAAGTATTTCCAAACATATGACTCATCGTTTCAACATTAGAAACATTCCAATCAGAAATATTTTGATTAAACTTTTGAGAAGCATAGAACATATAGTCCATATCATTGACGTTTATTACTTCCCAATTTGAAATATTTTGGTTAAAATCACTATACATGAACATTGCTTTCATGTTTTGTACCCTAGACACATTCCATGTTCCGATATTTCCATTAAATTTTGCTGCACGTTCAAACATAAATTCCATACTCTCCACATTACTTACATCCCAATTACCAATATTTTGGTTGAAATTTTCTGCTCGGCTAAACATAGATTTCATATCACTAACTTTAGATACATTCCAGTTTGAAATATCTTTATTGAAAGTTTTAGCATTTCGGAACATTGAGCCCATAAACAAAACATTTGAAACATCCCAATCATTCAATTCTTGATCAAAATTTTCAGCACTATGAAACATTGAACTCATGTTTGTAACGTTAGTAACATTCCATTTACCAATAGGTTGATTGAATGATTTGGCTTCATAAAAAGATAAGGACATATCTCTTACCTGGGATACATCCCAATTACTAATATCTATATTAAACAATTCAGCACCCGCAAACATTACAAACATTGAATTTACATTAGAAACATCCCAAAGCCCCATAGAATCATTACCTACTAAAGACTTACAGTCTAAAAACATAGTGGAGAAATTTAGAACATTTCTAAAATCAGGAATATCTGTTGCTATAATATCCATATTTTCGCATTCTAAAAAAGCAGATTGCATTGATTTCCATGGATTGGATCCCCATTGATCTATCGAAAGTAACTTTAGATTGTCAATTCTTTTGTAGGAGTATATCATTGGAAATAAACCACTTATTGCTACCTTATAGGTACCTGGGTTTTCATAGGTATGTATGGCGTCACCTGTAAAATTAGTTTCTACATTACCATCTCCCCAATCTACAGTATAGTCATAAGTCTCCCCAGGAAAAGTTGGAATGGTAATCTGATTATCTTCTGATATTCCAGGATTATCTGTTTTCCAAGTGGTTATAAATGGAGATTGCGAAAAGGACTTACCAAGGCAAACAAGACAAAAAATTAAAAGTAGGGATCTCATAAACTGTTTTAATTATGTAGTTGTTGTTTACTATATTATTTTGGAAAACAAGTTGGTATTCTTAAGTGGGTTCTGTATTTCGTTAATTTCATCAACTATCATTGTTTTATAATCTTAAAGGTTTGGCTATTCTTTTTTGACATAATCTTAACCGGATAGATTCCTGAATCGTAGGATTCTAGATCAATGGATTCCAATTTGTCTTTTTGGAGCTTTTTTTGAAATAGCAGTCGGCCCGAAATATCGAAGATTTGCACTTCGCTTTCTTCGTCATACCCCTCGATAAAAGTCTTGTCCTTCGTATTTACTGGGTACATAACCACGGAATCGGAAAAATTGAAGGAGTCTTTTATCAAGCCTTGGCAATCACTCTCTCCGCTGATGGAAATGGTATTGAAACCGTTTAGGTCGTTCAGCCGAATCTGATTGGATTCGGTGGAATCGAAGTTGAATAGGGTTTCCGTACCGTTGATGTTGACATTATAGGAATGGCTCCCCTGGACGGAATAGGATACGCTTTTTGATTTGAGGTCAAGATTCTCCCGTTTTCCACTGATATTGCCTACTTCATTAATTTGAATTCCAAAAGATTGGGTATAGGATGCCTCAGGAATAGAAATCTCAACGGTATAAAGGCCGGTCGATAAATTATTTATTATATAAGGCTGGTTGAGAGAAACATTATTTTCGGTAATCGTCGTTGGACCATCTAAGCTGATGTTATACGAACGGTCCGTCAAAGAGCTTGATACCTGAATGCTTCCATTCGTTGTTCCAGGACAGGTTTGCGTTAATCCATAGACCAATATGGCATCTCGAGGAATAATCTCACAACCGTTTGCGTCAACCTCTACATTAGGAAATGTACTAAGGCAATTGTCCCTGTAGTCCATAACACCGTCCATATCTTCGTCAACGTTGCAGATATTGCTTTTTCCATTGTCAATTATCGTCCAATTAAAATTTTCAATAAGGAATTGCCTGCCTTCTTCACCCGTGCAGTACTGGAGATTATCGGCTTCAAGTTGGATCCCTTGCAAAACAGCTTGTTGACTCCAAGAATTAAGAAGAGCGTCATAATTACGAATGGACATTGCTGAATTCTTAAACATAAAAAGCATATTTGATACTGAAGTAATGTTCCAAGTACTTATATCTTGGTCAAAGGAAATAGCATCAAAAAACATAGCCTCCATATTTTCCACATTGGCCACATTCCACCCTCCAATATTCTGATTAAACGATGTTGCTCCATTAAATAAGCTTTTCATAGTAACCACATTCTCTACATTCCAAGAAGAGATATCCTGATTGAATACTGGTGTATAGCCAAACATCCCTTGCATACCCTTAACACGGCCAACATTCCAGTTTCCAATATCCTGATTAAAAGTATCCGCACTATAAAACATGGTATCCATATACTCCACATTGCTTACATTCCAATTTCCTATGTCGTGATTAAAACTATCCGCATTATGAAACATTGATGACATAGCAGTAACACTACTAACATCCCAATTCCCAATATCCTGATTAAAGCTAATTGCATGATCGAACAAATTATTCATGTTCGTAACTTTAGACACGTTCCATGCACTAATATCTTGGTCAAAAGTGGAGGCGCCATAAAAAACCGAAGCCATGTTCAAGACCTTTCCTACATTCCAATTACCAATATCCTGATTGAATGCCAAAGCATCGAAAAAGATACCACCAATATCCGTAACACCGCTTACATCCCAATCTCCAATGTAAATATTGAAATTTACCGCAGAGCCGAACATCCCATTTATTGAATTAACACTACTTAGGTCCCATAGGTTAAACGTTTCGTTCCCTACTAAGGATGAGCAGTCGGCAAACATACTTGCTAAGGAAGAAACACTATTAAGGTCTGGAACATCCGTCGCAACAATATCAAGATTTGTACATCCTAAAAATGAATTTTCCATTGAATTCCACTCTATTTCTCCCCATTGATCAACAGTAATTAGTTTTTGTGCATCGGTAACAGCATCTAAATGATTATTAAAATATATTCTAGGAAATGTTCCGACTATAGAAACCTGGTAAATTCCTGAGGTAGTATAAGTATGTGTAATATCACCGGTTACATTATTATCGTTGGTCCCATCCCCCCAATCAACATTATAATCATAAACTTCTCCTGGGTAAGTAGGAATACTAACCTGATTATCAGCAGATGCCCCGGGATTGTCTGTTTTCCAGGTGGTTATAAAATAGGTCTTGGAACAATCTTTACCCGCATCATTGATTACCCACCCATAATTATCAATTAGTGTTTGTCTAGCCATTTCACTCGTGCAATAACTAATGTCAGAGGCTCCTAGGATTACATTGTTTTGTAGGTTAGGTTGAGAACCCCACGCTTCTACCGTCTTATCGTAGTTGCTTGTGGACATACCAGAACCATCAAATAAGGCATCCATATTTTGCTTATTCCTTATATCCCAATTTTCCAAATTTTGATTAAAAGAACTCGCGTTTTGGAACATCCTGTCTATATATGGAATATTGCTGATGTCCCAATTACTAACAGATTGATTAAATTGTGATGCTCCGGAGAACATTAAGGATGCTGGACTCGTTATTGGGCTCAAATCCCATTGCGCCATTGTTTCGTTTCCTTTCAAGGATGTACAATCCAAAAACATGGCTATTAGCAAAATATCTTTTGAAAAATCTGGTATATCCGTTGCCAAAATATCAAGATTAGAGCACCCTGCGAATGCAAATGCCATGGATATCCAACGATTGGTTCCCCATTGATTCACAGCGATAATTTTTTGTGCATCAGAAAGTTGTGATGGGTAACTCACCACCTCTTCAGAAGCATTAAAATAAATACTGGGAAATCTACCGGTTATGGATACTTGATACGTTCCAGGTTCACCATAGGTGTGGGTGATATCCTCGGTAATACTCGTATCAGTGGTTCCATCACCCCAATCAACATTGTAATTATATACTTCCTCAGGGTTAGTAGGTATTGTAATTTGATTATCTGCTGATGGGCCCAAATTATCCGTTTTCCAAGTTGTAATAAATGGACGTTCTACTTCGCAATTTTCTCCTTGATCAATGATTGTCCAACCATTTATATTAATGAGGGTTTCACGAGCCTCCTTTCCATCGCAATACTGAACATCGATTGCCCCTAACGCGACGCCGCTTTGTAAGTTGGGCCTTTGGCTCCAACTAATTAATATTTTATCATAGTTTTCTCTTGAAAGATCGTTGTCATCAAAAATATTTGACATGTCAGTGACATTGCTAATATCCCAAGATGAAATATCTTGATTGAAATTGCTCTGACTCAACATATGCCTCATGGAGGTAACGTTGCTTACATTCCAATTGGATATATCTTGGTCAAAGTAAGTACTATTAAACAAAAAGTCCATGTTGGTTACATTGGAGACATTCCAGCCAGTCACATCTTGTATAAAAGAAGAAGAACCAAATGTACCCTCCATATTAACCACATTACCAACATCCCAATTACTAATATCATGATTAAAATGCTGAGTGCTGAAAAATAGGTAAGCCATATCTGTTACATTGCTAACGTCCCAAGAGGATATGTCTTGACCAAAGGCAGATTTGTCGAACATATTGGCCATGTCGGTAATAGTACTTACATTCCATTTATTAAAATTTTCTATGCCGTTGAAATTTTTGAATTCTCTGCTCCAAGTGATATCAAAAGAATAATTACAGTAATAGAACATGCGCCTAAGACTGGTTACATTCGATAAGTCCGGACTATCATTAGCTGCCACCGACAAATTACTGCACCCGGCAAAAGCAGATTCCATGGAAGACCAAGCAATGTTACCCCATTGCATGATATTCAACAATTTATCCTTGTCACCCGCTTCATTAATATAAATCCTTGGAAAAATTCCGGATATTGATATCTGATACGTGCCAGAAACAGCATAAGTATGAGTAATATCACTAGTCACATTTGTGTCACTGGTTCCATCTCCCCAGTCGACTGAATAATTATATATTTCTCCAGGAAAAGTGGGAATGTTAATTTGATTATCCTCAGTAACACCGGGATTATCAGTTTTCCAAGTAGTTATAAATGGACAATTTTTACCAGCATCCGTTATAGACCATCCATAATTATTTATAAGGTTTTGCCTTGCATTTTCAGCTGTACAATATTGACTGTCGCCGCCATGTAGTTCTAAATTATTTTGAAGTGTTCCTAGTTCGCTCCAACCTATCAAAGTATTATCATAATTATTTAAAGAGAGTTCCGTACCATTGAACATATTATCCATATACTGCACTTTAGAAACATTCCAATTTTCTAAATTTTGATCAAAGGAGGTGGCACCATTAAACATAGAGCTCATATTCTCAACTGACTCCACATTCCAAATACCAATAGGTTGGTTGAAAGACAATGCATTATGGAACATCCAATCCATTCTTTTAGCATTTTCCATATTCCAAGATGAGATATCTCCGTTGAAGGATTCTGCATTCGAGAACATGCTGGCAAAATTTGTTCCTTTGGCTACATTCCAACCAGATATATTCTGATTGAATTGAGAAGCTCCGGCAAACATGAACTGAAATGTTTTGACCTCGCTAACATCCCATTTAGAAATACTTTCATTTCCCACAAGACTAAGACATGCACTAAACATATTGTTTAGTGATCTTACCCTAGATAAATTTGGTACATCTGTTGCCTTTAAATCAAGATTGTCACAATTGGAAAATGCAGCTTCCATTGATGTCCATTGGATATCTCCCCAGCTATCAATAGAGATAAGTTTATCAGTATCTACTGTTTCATAAGGATAAAAACGTGGATATTCTCCACTAATTGAAACAGAATAGGTTCCCGGTGTTGCATAAAAATGTTCAATAGTATTAGTTACATCTGTATTTTGGGTACCATCACCCCAATCAACATTAAAATCATACCCTCCGCTAATGGTTGGAATAGTAATGCGTGTATCTCCTTCATTGAGAATATCTGTTTTCCAAGTAGTAACGAAAGGTCTTTGTTCGCAATTTGAGGAAATATATCCAAAACCATTAGGTATTAAGTTTGAACTCGTTATAAATAGTTTGTCAAGATTAACACCGTTATTCTGCGAGGCAACCTCAATAGTGTTTTGCCCACCTTCTAACAGAAAATCGCGGGTTTCAGTATTACTTTCGTCTTCTAGGACGTACCACTCAAATTGCGAATTAGTTGGGGTATTGTTCCATATCAACCATTCCCCATCATTGATTCTAACCCATAAACCGCTACTCTCAACGTTTAAAATATTTAAACGTCCATACAAATTGTAATTTCCTTCATTGGCGTCAAAAACAAAAGAAACTATAGAGTTTTCATCAACCGGTGGGGTACTTTCAGAACCAAGGTTTGAAAGCAAAAAATTATTCCGAGAAGCTTGATTACTCTCCACCAACTGCCAATTTGAGCCAACTATACCGCATTCCGCTTCCAGCCAAATATCATCAAGTCCTTGTGGACAATTCTTTCCACCATCATTAATTGACCAACCATAATTTTCTATTAAATTTTGTCTGACAATGGCACTTTCACAAAACTGATTATTACCGCCCCCAAATACCACGTTGTTTTTAAGGCTGGAAAGATTATTCCACCCAATTAAGGTATTATCGTAATTTAGTTGGGAAAGACTAATTTCTTGGAACATTCCGGTCATATCTTCTACATTCTCAACATTCCAAAAGCCTAAATCTTGATTAAAGTCATAAGCTAAATGGAACATAAAGCTCATATCTGTTACCTTTGAGACATTCCAATTGGTTAAATCCTGATCAAACTTACGGGCATTGTTAAACATGCCAGACATATTGGTAACATTACTCACATCCCAATTTGAAATATCTTGATTAAACATACTACAGCTAGCAAACATTCCAGACATATCCGTTACATTGCTGACGTTCCAGACTGTTATATTTTGGTTGAAATTAAAAAGGTTATAGAACATGTAACTCATATTTTCAACTTGACTTACATCCCAATTTCCTAAATCTTGATCAAAATTATAGGCTGCAGAAAACATGGAGTTCATTGTTCGAACATTGGTAACGTTCCAACTCCCGATATATTGGTTAAATGAAAAGGAAGCAAAAAACATTCTAGACATGTCAGTGACATTGGTAACATCCCAATTTCCGATGTATGTGTTAAATTCGAAAGTTTCCGCAAAAGCGGATGACATATTGGTAATAGAGCTTGTATTCCAATTATTGATTGATAAATCTGCTTGCATTGTCTTACAACCTGCAAACATTGAGGCTATTGAGGCCACGGAGGACAAATTGGGAGTGTCTATGCCCAACATGTCCAAATTTTCACACCCGTGAAATGCCCCCTCCATAGAGGTCCAAAGAATAGTTCCCCATTGGTCTATACTCAATATTTTTTCTTTATCTCCTTCATTATGAAAATAAATCCTAGGAAATACTCCTGAAATTTCCACTTGATAAGTCCCGGGAATTGTATAAGTATGTGTGATATTCCCAATTATATTTGTATCGGTAGTTCCATCTCCCCAATCGACTGAATAATTATAGGTTTCTCCAGGGAACGTAGGGATGGTTATCTGATTGTCCGCAGAAACACCGGGATTATCCGTTTTCCAGGTAGTAATAAAAGGATTTTGTGAGTAGGTAATAGAAAGCCATAACATGGCCAAGAAGGTAAAAAGGGATTTCATGAAAAGTCGCCTAAGTTGGTTAAGTGGATAAATCTACTGTTTTAATCCAATCCACCCTACCCTTATTCGATAACTTGTAATAAAAATCCTTCGGAATTGTAAAAAAATTGAATGGGTAGCATTTTACTCCTCTGGAGGATGGCCATGAATATCCTCATAGACCGAATCGAAATTTTCCCGTAGATATGCGTTCAATTTCTTTTGATAATCGTCCTTTAACCAGCTTAGAAAATTGTGGGTGCTTTTACTGATACACTTGGCATACACATGAATGCGGTTGTCTATATCCTCCTTTAACAACTTGGCCAAAGCAAGGGCATCATATACATCTTCGCTATTTTCAATACAGATATAAGCATGCTGCCCAATCGACCTTTCCAAAACGACCTTTGAGGATTCACCCGCAAACGTTGCCTGTTCATAGGTCTCCCTAATATCAAAATAGGTTTCTTTCGAGTTTTTGAACTCTTCCTTGATTTCATCGGACAAATCATGCTTAAAACTTGATTCGATTTCCTCATCATCACGGATCCTGTCCATGTAGTAATTGGGAGATTTAAAAATCGCTTCCCAATCCAAGTC
>JAUIGC010000056.1 GCA_030429835.1 Bacteroidia bacterium | reverse complement strand
GTAAATAGCTATTATGAGTATCGCATTCAAATTAAACCGGGAACCACGATTGACGATAAATATGTCACCGATATCAAAGAAGGTATTACTCCAGAATTGCCCAATGGAGACCAATTGAATAGAAGGTGGATACAATATAAAATACCCCTAAGCGATTTTACCGATGCCGTAGGGGGTATCACGGATTTTAGGTCCATTAGTTTTATGCGTATGTACATGACTGGTTTTTCAGGGCCTACAGTACTTCGTTTTGCTACATTGGATTTGGTTCGGGGCGATTGGAGAACCTATGTAAAAACATTACAAGACCCCGATATTGATGATAATCCTGCGGATGACGGTACTACTTTGGATGTGAACACCGTCAATATAGAGGAGAACAACGGAAGGATTCCTATTCCCTATGTGTTGCCTCCAGGGGTTGCCAGAGAACAGCTAAACAATAACAACACCATCATCAGACAGAACGAGCAATCCTTGTCCTTAGTGGTGGAAGGGCTAGAGTCCAGGGATTCTAGGGGGGTTTTTAAAAATTTGAATGTGGATATCCGTCAGTATAAAAAATTGAAGATGTTCATGCACGCCGAAAAAATCGTGGACAGCGATTATGCCGACAGTTCTACGCCACTGGTAGGTTTCTTGCGCATTGGAACGGATTTCACCCAAAACTACTATCAAATAGAATTGCCCCTTCAGTTTACACCTTTCAATGCCGTATCCGAGAGCGAGATATGGCCCGATGTAAACCAAATGGATATTGCATTAAGCGATTTGAACAAGGTGAAATCGGCATGGATACAAGGTGGTGATTTAAGCGAGGTTCGTTTTTTTGAAGTGGAAAATGGCGAGGTAATACCGGTCAACGAATTCGACGATAGGACTGAAGGTAGATTGCGAATAGGTATAAAAGGTAACCCATCCTTGGGGAGTATCCGCAGTATGATGGTGGGTATCAAAAACCAGGATATTTTGCCTGCAAGGGGGGAAGTATGGTTCAATGAGCTCCGCCTAGCCGGATTGGACAACAACGGAGGTTGGGCGGCCATAGCGGCTGTAGATGCAAATATGGCCGATTTTGCAAACGTTACCGCTACGGGTAGTAAGAGCACCTCCGGATTTGGGTCCATTGATCAAATGCCAAACGAAAGGGCACGGGAAGACGCTACCAGTTATGATGTGGTCACCAATGTAAACGTGGGGCAGTTGCTTCCGAAGAAATGGGGCATTCAATTGCCTTTCAACTATGGTATTTCCGAACAGTTGATTACGCCGGAGTTTGACCCTGTTTATGACGATTTAAAGTTGAACGATTTGATCGATGCCGCACCGGACCAACAAGCGGCGGAGGAAATACGGGAACAGGCAGAGGATTACACGAAACGTACCAGTATTAACTTTATTGGGGTGCGAAAGGATCGTGGTGAAGAGGCCGATGCCAATTTTTATGATGTTGAGAATTTCACCTTTAATTATTCCTATAATGAAACCCAGCATCGGGATTTTGAAATAGCGGAACTTCGTGATCAATCGGTCAATACCGGTTTTGTATATAACCACAGTTTTGACCCTGTGGAGGTAGCCCCATTTGCCAAAAAGGATTCCTTGTTTACAGGTAAATACTGGCAATGGCTAAAGGATTTAAATTTGAATTTGTTGCCTGCAAGTGTTTCGGTCAATTCCAACATCAACAGGCAATTCAATGCACAGCGTTTTAGGGACGTTAGGGAAGAAGGCGTGGATCGTTTACCGCTTCCAGAATTGCAACAAAGAAATTATCTTTTCAATTGGCAATATGCCATCAATTATAATTTGACCAAGTCCTTGAGGTTGAATATGACGGCATCCAACAACAACATAGTCCGTAACTATTTTGAGGAAGATGGGAATCCAAGGTCGGAAATTGATAAGACCTTAGAGTTGTGGGACGGATTTTTTGATTTGGGAGAGCCCAATAGACATTCCCAACAAATACAGTTAAATTATGAGTTGCCCTTTGCCAAGATACCGGCCTTGGATTTTATCAATGCCCAATATAGTTACACCAGTAACTTTGACTGGCAACGTGGGGGCGATGCCCTAGCGGAGGTGGCCCAGGAAGCATTGAATGACCCCAATGCGCGCATCAATACGGTTCAAAATGCCAATACGCATGCATTGACGGCCTCCTTGACCATGCAAAAGTTCTATGATCTTATCGGATTAAAAAAGAGGGAAAGCCCAACAGCACAAAAGGGTGGAAGTTCTCGCCCCAATATTTTGAACCAAGGTCAAACGGAAGAGGAAAAGGTAAAACCAAAAACAAGTGGTCTTTTCAATACTATAGTGGATGTGGTGACCATGGTAAAACGTTTGAATATAAATTATAATGAAAATAATGGAACCGTACTACCGGGGTATACCCAGTCCATAGGTTTTATAGGAACCACCAGACCTACCCTTGGTTTTGTATTGGGTAGTCAGTCCGATGTGCGTTTCGAGGCCGCCAGAAACGGATGGTTAACGGCATTTCCAGATTTTAACGAGCAGTTTATACGAAGAACCAACAAGCAATTGAACATAACGGCAACGGCACAACCTACCAAGGATATTACCATTGATTTGGTGGCCGATAGACAATATTCTAGTAGTGTACAGGAGAATTATGATTTGGAAGCTTTGTTGAGAAATGATACCGGACTCCAAAACGAATTTGGAAGTTTCAGTATTTCTACCCTAATGATCGGTACGGCCTTTGGAAAAAGTGATGAATTTGATTCGGATACCTTTGAACAATTCAAGCAAAATAGGATTACCATTGCCAATAGATTGGTATCCGATCGCGGTGAGGCCCCCGGAACCTTGGATGAGGACGGTTTTCCACAACGTTATGGCAAAACCCAACAAGAAGTCTTGTTACCGGCGTTTTTTGCAGCGTACACTGGTCAGGATGCCGAAAGGGTAAATTTGGATGTATTTAGACAAATTCCGATTCCCAATTGGAACATCAAATACACGGGTTTAATGAAGAACAAGTGGTTCAAGAAAAAATTCAAACGTTTTTCCCTTAGCCATGGTTACAGATCGGCATATAGTATCAATTCCTTTCAGACCAATTTGGAGAAGGAGCAATTGAGAAACGATAACCTACCTCTGGTAAATTCTGAAAATGGGGATTTGTTGCCGGATCTGATTCTTAATAACGTGGTGCTTACGGATCAATTCAATCCATTGGTCAGGGTAGATTTTGAAATGCAGAACTCCGTAAGCGTTTTGGCCGAGGTGAGAACGGATAGGGCTTTGTCTCTGAGTTTTGACAACAATTTAATGACCGAAATCAATGGTAAGGAATATACAGTAGGTTTGGGGTATAGAATTAAGGACGTACAATTCGTTACAAACATAGGGGGTAACAAAACTAGGTTGAAAGGTGACCTGAATTTAAAGGCCGATGTAAGTCTTAGGGATAACATTACCATTATTCGGAATTTGGACATTAACAACAACCAGATTACCTCGGGGCAAAACCTATTGTCAATTAAATTTGGGGCGGACTATGCACTGAGCAAACAATTGAACGTGTTGTTCTTTTACGATCACAACTTCTCCCAGTTTGCCGTATCCACTGCCTTCCCACAAACTACGGTCAACGCAGGTTTTACCCTGAGATATAATTTTGGCAATTAATAACCCTGGCTATTAAAGAATTGAACTTATTTTTTGAATTCCTTTTGGGAATAATTTACATTTGTCGCTCAAAAAAATAAAGAAAATGAATATACCCGCTGATTTAAAATATACCAAGGACCACGAATGGGTCAAGATCGAAGGAGATTTGGCCATTATAGGAATTACGGATTTTGCCCAGGGGGAACTAGGCGATATTGTTTATGTAGAGGTTGATACTTTGGATGAAACACTGGATAGGGAAGAGGTGTTTGGAACTGTCGAAGCCGTAAAAACGGTCTCTGATCTTTTCCTTCCATTATCAGGGGAAATCGTTGAATTCAATGAAGCATTGGAGGACGAACCTGAAAAGGTAAATACCGATCCTTATGGTGAAGGATGGATGGTAAAGGTAAAATATAGCAATGCCGATGAATTAGAGGATCTATTAAGTGATCAGGCCTATAAAGATTTAGTAGGTGCTTAAAAGTCTTTTTTATAAAATTCTATTTATAAGCTGGATAGTGTTCGTCACTTTTTCCAGCTTATTTTCTTTTAAGGGTGTGCAAATGGGTTCTTTCACCTTTAATATTCCCCATATGGATAAAATAGTCCACTTTATATTTTATTTTGTCATGGTGGTTTTTGGATTTTTTGCTCTAAGAAATGATTTTAAACGGCGGTTTTCCTTAAAAAGGATTCCTATCTGGATAGTTCTCTTTTCAATAATATATGGCATAATTATTGAGGTTTTACAGTATACGATTACCGTGGACAGACAAGGCGATATTTTGGATGCACTTGCAAATTCAATAGGGGCGTTCATGGGGTTGCTCCTTGTAAAATCTATTAATTACAGGGATGGGTCGTTAAAATGAAAATTTTAATTGCATGTTTAAGGATTAATTAATTAAATTAGCAAACACTAAAATGATGATATATGGAACCTAAAAAGAATCCAAAGGCGGATTTGACCAGAAACAGTAGCCTATATTTCGTTGTAGGTCTTTTCGCTGTGATGTTACTTACATATGTAGCATTTGAATGGAAAACGTACGATGAGGCAAATAACTATGATATTTCCATGAACGTGGATGATTTGTTGGATGAGGAAGTTCCAATGACAGAGCAAATAAAAACTCCGCCACCGCCACCGCCACCGGCAGCCCCTGAAATTATTGAGGTTGTAGAGGATGAGGAAGAGGTTGAGGAAACGGTAATCGAGTCTACAGAAACGAGTCAGGAAGAAGAAATCATTGAAGTGGAGGACGTTGTTGTTGAAGAAGAAGTTGAAGATGTGGACGTACCTTTTGCTGTAATCGAAGATGTACCTGTTTTTCCAGGATGTGAAAACGAAAGCGATAAAAGGGCATGTTTTAATTCCATGATTCAAAAGCATATCAGTAAAAACTTCCGCTATCCGGAAATTGCCCAGGAAATGGGTATTCAAGGTAGGGTAAGTGTTATGTTCGTAATTCAAAAGGATGGTAGTATTGGTAACATCAGAATGAGGGGGCCGGACAAAAACCTTGAAAAGGAAGCTGAAAGGATTATCAGTAAATTGCCCAAGATGACTCCTGGTAAGCAGAGAGGTAGAGCTGTACGTGTACCTTTTAGTATTCCAATCAACTTCAAGTTACAATAGCTTTTCAAAATATTTAATAGGGCCCGTACGAAAGTTCGGGCCCTTTTAGTTTATACTCGTTTTATTCCTCAATCAACCATTATTTATTTTCAAACTATGTTATACCAAAATCTGGACAATAGGTTGCAGAAGTATAAAGGGCGGATTATCTTTGCAGTCCAATTTTTTGAGTTAGGATGAAGACTGCTGTCGGTATGGCAAAAAATAATACGTTGGCATTGATTTTTGCTGATTTTAAAGAGATTACCAAGGTAAGGCTAGCGGTCAGTGTAGTGTTTTCTTCTATTGCAGGGTACTTTTTGGGTGCCTATGAAATCAATCTTCTTTCTATTTTTTTGTTAGCCTTTGGAGGTTATTGTATGGTTGGAGCCAGTAACGCCTTTAATCAGGTAATAGAAAGGGATTTGGATGCTTTGATGAAACGCACACGGAATAGACCCATACCTTCCGGAAGAATGTCCGTTTCCATGGCAATGAGCGTGGCCGTTATTCTAACTTTGCTTGGGGTTATAACTTTATACCTTCTCAACCCGAAGACTGCAATGTTCGGTGCTATCTCCATATTCCTATATACCAGTGTTTATACTCCTTTAAAGACCAAAACCCCATTATCCGTATTTGTTGGGGCCTTCCCGGGCGCAATACCTTTTATGTTAGGTTGGGTGGCAGCGACAAACGACTTTGGAATTGAGCCAGGAACACTTTTCATGATTCAATTTTTTTGGCAGTTTCCTCATTTTTGGGCTTTGGGTTGGATGTTGCACGAAGATTATGAAAGAGGTGGCTTTAAAATGTTGCCTACAGGAAAAAAGGATGCTGGTACTGCCCTACAGATTATCATGTATACCGTATGGATGATGGTGATCTCTATAATCCCTGTGTTCGGGATTACCGGTAGGTTGACCCTTTCTATTCCCGCGGCTATAATCATTTTTATGCTTGGTGGGGTCATGCTGTTTTTTGCATTTAAACTATATGCAAAAAGGGATACTGTTACTGCAAAAAAATTAATGCTTGCCAGTGTAAGTTATATTACACTTGTGCAAATTATTTATGTCATTGATAAATATATTTAATCTAAAATGGATTTAACACAAGGTACTGAAAAGGAGAAAAGCGATCGGTCAAAGAAGATGATTCTTTGGTTTGGGATGGTAAGCTTGTTAATGGGTTTTGCAGGATGGACGAGTGCTTATATTGTTAGTAGTTCTCGTGAGGACTGGGTGAGCAGCCTGAATTTACCTTCATCTTTTTATATAAGTACGGCCATTATTATCGCAAGTAGTTTCACTTATATTTTGGCAAAAAAGGCAGTTAAAAAAGGCAATGGGAAGATGACCACCAATTGGCTAATAGTTACCTTGGTCCTTGGAATAGCCTTTATTCTGATGCAATTCAATGGCTTTTCGCAGATGGTTGCAGACGGGTATTATTTTACGGGACCAACAAGCAATATAAAGTTGTCCTATGTGTTCTTAATAGCCATGGTCCATATTGTCCATGTTGTGGCTGGATTGATTTCGTTATTGGTTGTATTGTACAATCAATATAAAGGGAGGTACACGAAAAACGAATATTTGGGAATAACTCTGGGGGCTAATTTTTGGCACTTTTTAGATTTACTTTGGGTTTATCTTTTGTTATTTATGTCCTTTGTAAAATAATATTTGGGACAAAAATAGTTTTGAATCAAAATCAGCTTTTATATAGTTGAAAAAAATGTAAATTTGCTAAAGTTTTATTAAAACGATACTTAAATCTATGGATACGACGGTTACAACGGAAATTAAAGGAAGCGTTTGGGGTGGTGGCAACAGGCCTTTGGGCGCTAGCTACGGTAAATTGATGATGTGGTTTTTCCTTGTTTCGGATGCACTTACTTTTTCTGGTTTCTTGGCCGCTTATGGTTTTTCGCGTTTTAAGTTTATGGAAACTTGGCCTATTGCCGATGAGGTTTTTACCCACGTTCCCTTTTTCCATGGTAACTATCCCATGATTTATGTTGCTTTTATGACCTTTATTTTGATTATGTCTTCGGTAACCATGGTTTTGGCCGTGGATGCAGGTCATAGAATGAAAAAAAATGCCGTTATCTGGTATATGTTCGCTACCATAATAGGTGGTGCCATATTCGTAGGGTCCCAAGCTTGGGAGTGGGCAACATTTATTCGTGGAGATTACGGAGCTATAGAAACCAAGGGAGGTAGAATTCTTCAGTTTGTAGATGCTGAAACAGGCAGTAGGGTTGCCCTAGCGGATTTTGCAAAGACTATTCCAAGTGAACGAGTGGCACATAAGGAAAGTAATGGAATATGGTTTTATAAAGAAGCTACGCAACCTAGTTTTACCATAAATGAGGTAATAGAGGGCTTTAAGGCGAACCCTAGTCTGGCAATAAAAACGGAGACCATCAATGAGGAAGGTGAAAAAGTAATTTTAAACCGGCAAGAATCTCTTTCTAAATTGTCGGATGCTTCACAAGTCGTGGAGGGTGCCAATTTGATACACAACGAATATGGTAGTCGTCTCTTCGCTGACTTTTTCTTCTTTATAACAGGTTTTCACGGTTTTCACGTTTTTTCGGGAGTAATTATCAATCTTATTATATTTTTCAACGTCGTTTTGGGCACCTATGAAAGAAGGGGGCATTATGAAATGGTTGAAAAGGTAGGTCTGTATTGGCACTTTGTAGATTTGGTGTGGGTATTTGTATTTACTTTCTTCTATTTGGTGTAAAAATAAGTTTCAGGAAAAGATTATATAGAATAATATGGCACACGAACATAAATTAGAAATTTTTAGAGGACTTTGGAAGTTTAAATCCAATACCCAAAAAATTTGGGGCGTATTGGCTTTTTTAACTTTGGTAACGGCGGTAGAGGTAGTTTTGGGTATTTATAAACCTGCAATGCTTACTGGAACCTATGTATTGGGAATGAAGTTGTTAAACTGGATTTTTATTATCCTTACTTTGGTAAAGGCCTATTATATTTCATGGGACTTTATGCATTTAAGGGATGAAAAAAGTGCCTTAAGAAGAGCCATAGTATGGACGCCCATATTTTTGGTTCTGTACTTGGTATTTATACTTTTGGTAGAGGCCAATTATATTTTTGACGTTTATAAAGATGGTTTCATAAAATGGAATTTTTAAGGGACCTTGAAAGCTATAATTAACAAATTTGAAAGACGGTTTAAGAGCCGTCTTTTTTATTTTTGTAACGGCTTTTAAGTAATGTTTCTCTAAGCCTGAATTCCAAAAAATTGATTTTTTTCTATTCTATGAAAAAGACCTTTGTACTAGTTGTATTGTTTGTGTTACCAATTGTGGCCTACCTTTTCTTTGCCTCGGGGGTAACTAATTTTGGAAGGTTGCCCATACTCAGAGAACGTATTCTTGAAATTCCTAATGGGCCAGATGACATCAGGTTTACAAATAAAATTACCGTATTGGGATTTTTGGGTAGCGATGTACAAAGAAGAAAAGGCAACGCATTTAATTTGAACCAAAAGATTTACAAACGGTTCCACGAATTTAACGATTTTCAGTTCTTGATGGTGGTTCCCAATGGAGCGGAAGCTGCAGCTTCAGATTTAAAAAAGGAGTTGTCCAACCTTGAAGAGGCCGATAAGTGGAATTTTTCCTATTTGGATGAGGAGAGTATCCAAACACTGTTTAAAAGTTTGGGAACAAATTTAAATCTTGAAAATGACCTGGGTTCTCCGTATGTTTTTATAGTGGATAAGGATTTAAAACTTAGGGGAAGGACAAACGATGAGGACGAAGGAGTCAAATATGGATATAATACCAGTTCTGTAGCCGACTTAAACAATAAGATGGTGGACGATGTGAAAATCGTTTTGGCCGAGTATAGAATGGCACGTAAGGAAAATAACCTGGACAAATAAAATTAATGAATAAAAAGTACACATACATTTGGGTTTCACTTATCATTCTGATTTTCGGTATAATCTTTATACCTAAAATTGTTGAAAGATTGAAATCTGGCGAAGTGGTGGAGAATGACCGAATGAATACTGCTTCGGCCGAAGGAAGTCTTAGCTACATACTTCTTAACGGGAATAAAAGAAAAGTACCTTCCTTTCAATTCATTGACCAAGATAGTTTAATGATAACGGACAAGGATTATTTGGGCAAGGTATACGTGGCGGAGTTTTTTTTTACCAGATGCCCCAGTATCTGCCCTATTATGACAAAAAATTTGGTTGCGTTGCAAAACGAGTTCAAGGATGAGGAAAATTTTGGAATCGCTTCCTTCAGTATAACACCGGATTTTGATACCCCCGAAGTTTTAAAGGAATATACGGAAAAATATGGAATCACCGATATGGATTGGCATTTGATGACCGGCGATAAAGAGAAGGTCTATGATTTGGCCAATAGTGGTTTCAATATTTTTGCCGCGGAAATGCCCGATGCTCCAGGGGGCTTTGAACATTCAGGTTTATTTGCTTTAATCGATAAGGAGGGATATATTCGGTCGCGTAAGGATGAATTTGGTAATCCGCTTGTTTATTACAGAGGTGCAATTACCGAGGAGATGGGGGAAAATGGTGAAGGTGAAAAGGAACAGATCAGTTTGTTAAAGGAAGACATAAAAAAGTTATTGGAAGAATAGTATGGAAAATACACTTGCAAAGGAAAAGAGGTTTAATAGGTTAATTACCGTAGTCTCCGTAATAATTCCGGTAGTTGTCGCCCTCTTGTTCGGTATTAAGATTCCTAATGTGGAGCCTTTATCTTTCTTGCCACCAATATATGCAACAATAAATGGTCTAACGGCGGTATTATTGCTTGTTGCGGTTTGGGCTATTAAAAATGGTAAACAGTCCCTGCATCAAAAATTAATGACCACCAATATTGTTTTGTCCCTCATGTTTTTAGTAATGTATATTCTTTATCATATGACATCGGATTCAACCCCTTATGGAGGGGAGGGTTTTGTTTCTTATGTATATTATTTTATCTTGATAACACATATCATTTTGTCGATTGCCTTGATTCCTTTGGTCCTGAGAACGTATGCCAAGGCTTACTTGCAACATTTTGAGGAACATAGACTTTTGGCCAGATATACATTTCCTATTTGGCTATATGTGGCTGTTACGGGAGTTGTGGTTTATTTAATGATTTCCCCATATTATGGCTCTTAGGAAAAGTTATAGATTTACTTTGGATAGCTTCGGATTTACCCTTGAAGGTAAATCCAAAGACAGACTCATCCTTTTTACCATTCTTCTAGTCTTTTTGTTAGCACCTTCGTTTGGGTCCGCACAATGTGCCATGTGTAGGGCCGTTCTGGAGAGTGAGGCGTCTGGCAATGCGGCGGAAGGTATCAATAATGGTATAGTTTACCTAATGGCCATACCCTATATATTGGTAGCTGGCGTTTTCTATTTTGTGTATCGTAAAATGCGATCTTAACACAGTTTTAGAACTTTAACACTTTTTTTGTGCTTTATCTGTAACATTGCTAAGACTTTTTAGTCTGATGTATGTGCGATACGTGTATTGCATTCATCAATCATCAAAAAACCAATCAATGTTCGACATCGAAAGATGGCAAGAGATTTTCGATACTATCCGTAAAAATAAACTACGGACAGTTCTAACGGGTATCTCGGTGGCTTCCGGAATTTTTATCCTCGTAATTTTACTGGGTTTTGGTCAGGGCATGCAAAATGGTATTGCCCAAGAATTTGAGGAGGATGCCAGTAATCGTATTGGTGTATGGACCCAAGTGACCACCAAAGAGTACAAGGGATTAAATCCAGGCCGACCGATACGTTTGCGGAATGAAAATTACGACTACATAGAAGATAAATATGCGGATGAACTTGAATACAAGTCACCCAATTTTAGGGTGTTCAATGCGAGCATCAATTATAAAAAGGAATCTGGTGCTTATTCCGTTCAGGGTATTTCCCCAGAATACCAACAAATAGAGAACGAGTTCATTTCCAAAGGGCGGTTCTTAAATTACAAAGATCATCAGTCTGTATCCAAGGTTGCCGTTATCAGCAACAAAATCCATCGGGAATTATTACAAAATGAGGAAGACCCTGTTGGGCGTGAATTAAAGATAGCGGATTTAAGCTTCCAGATAATCGGGGTTTATGGCGACAAGGGAGGCGAACGGGAAGAAGACCGTATTTATATTCCCTTAAGCACCGGTCAGCGTGTTTTTAATGGGGGCGATAGTTTGAACATGATGTTTTTTACATTAAAGCCTGCTGCCACATTTGAAAAAACACTTGCAGAGTCCATAAAATTCACGGACGAAATAAAGACATATTTAAAGCAATCCCACACCGTAGCTCCTGATGACTTGAGCGCTATAAATACCTTTAACACGTTGGAAAATGTACAACGGTTCATGAACCTTATTGGTGGTATCAAGTTTTTCTTTTGGTTCGTGGGCGTGTGTACGATTATCGCTGGTATTGTTGGGGTGAGCAATATAATGTTGATTATCGTTAAGGAAAGAACGAGGGAAATAGGTATTCGAAAAGCTTTAGGTGCCAAACCATGGTCCATTGTAGGTATGATTCTGCATGAGGCCATCTTTGTTACCGCAGTTTCAGGATTTGCAGGGCTTATTTTCAGTATGGGTCTGTTGGAATTAATAGGTCCAAATGTTGAAGTCGACTACGTGGTCAACCCCTCCATAAATTTTAATGTTGCGATAACAACCGTTTTATTGTTGGTTTTTGCAGGTGCTTTAGCTGGGTTTTTTCCGGCATGGCGCGCCGCAAAAATTAAACCGATTGTGGCCCTAAAAGAAGAGTGATATTCAAGTTTTTAACCAATTAATTTAGCTTAAAATGTTTAATAAAGACCGATGGGACGAAATATTGCAGGTGCTGACCACAAACTGGTTCAGGACATTGCTTACAGCCTTTGGTGTCTTTTGGGGAATTTTTATACTGATCATATTGTTGGCCGCTGGAAAGGGACTCGAGAATGGGATAAGGGCCGATTTTGGAGATATTGCCACAAATACCATGTTCATGTGGACGAGAACGGCTTCCAAAGCGTATAAGGGACTTCCCAAGGATAGGGAATTCAGTTATAAAACAGGTGATGTCGCGGATATTTGGGAAAATGTTGATGGACTTCGGTTCGTTTCTCCAAGAAATCAACTTGGTAATTTTCAAGGTAGCAACAATGTGGTTCGAGGTTTAAAAACAGGTGCCTTTAGCGTATATGGGGATTATCCGGAAATCATAAAGCAGGAGCCCATGGACATTATTTCTGGACGTTTCCTAAATTATGGCGATATCAACGAAAAACGTAAGGTTGCAATAATAGGTGTAGATGTAAAGTCAAGTTTATATGACAAGGGAGAAGAATGTCTTGGAACCTATATAAAAATTAATGATGTTAATTTTATGGTGGTTGGAACATATAAAAAAAAGAATGCCGATGGCAATAGTGAAAATGCACAAAAGGAAATATATATTCCTTTCACTTCCTTTTCGCAGGCCTTTAATAGAGGTGATAATGTAGGCTGGATGGCCATTACCGCCGTGGATGAAGTGCCAATTACCAATATCAAGGACAAAATATTCACTATTGTTAAGGAAAACCATAGAATACATCCTGAAGATACACGAGCTGTTGGTCATTTTGATTTAAATGAACAATTTCAAAGAGTGGTCAGCCTTTTTGGAGCCTTGCGGTTGATTGCCTATTTCGTTGGGATATGCGTGCTTCTTTCGGGTATCATTGGGGTAAGTAACATTATGCTGATTGTAGTAAAGGAAAGAACAAAGGAAATAGGAATTAGACGGGCGTTAGGGGAGAGTCCGTGGTCCATTAAACAACAGATATTAATGGAGTCTATATTTTTGACCATTATCTCAGGTATGAGCGGAATCGCCTTTGGAGCCTTGGTAATTTATGGCATCAATTACCTATTGGATATAAGTGGGCCTGTGATGATGTTCGTTAATCCAAGTGTCAACCTTGGGGTGGTAACCGTTGCGCTGATAATTTTAATTGTTTCAGGGTTGTTTGCAGGATTCATTCCTGCCAATAGTGCTATTAGAATAAGACCGATAGAGGCCCTAAGAAACGAATAAGAGAAAGAAATTAAAATATTCATCAATCAATTCAACTAAGAAATGAAGAAAAAAGTAACCATTTTTATTTTGCTGTTCATTGTAGTCGCCTTCGGTGGAGCGATGTACTATTTATACCAAAAAAATGCGGAAGACCCCGTAGTTTATGAAACCGAGACACCCACAACGGAGACCATTGTGAAAAAGACGGTGGCCACCGGGAGCATATTACCGCTGGAAGAGGTCCTGATCAAGCCCAATATTTCAGGGGTTATAGAAGAAATTTATGTTGAAGGGGGAGATTATGTAAAATCCGGGGATTTGATATGTCTTATTAAGGTAGTACCAAATTTAAATGCTTTGAACGATGCCAGGAATGCCATTGACGAGGCGAAAATAGGTTTGGACGATCAACTACGTAATTTGGACCGTCAAAAAAATCTGTTTTCAAAAGGTGTTATTTCCAAAGTAGATTTAGAACGGGCACAAGTTGCCTATGACCAGGCCAAGCAGGCTTATGGTGCTGCCAATAAGAGGTTTGATATTGTAAAAACGGGTACCACCCAAGGTTATGGAAATGCTGCAAATACCCAAATAAGGGCTACGGTAAGCGGTATGGTACTGGAAGTTCCCGTAGAGGTCGGGAATCAGGTTATCGAGAGTAATACCTTTAATGAAGGAACTACCATTGCTGCCATAGCCGATGTGGACAAAATGATATTTGAAGGTAAGGTCGATGAATCCGAAGTAGGGAAAATAAAGGAAGACTTACCATTGGAAATCACCGTTGGAGCCATTGAAAATGCTGTTTTTAAAGCTGTATTGGATTACATTGCCCCAAAGGGCAAGGCTGAAAATGGAGCGATACAATTTGAAATCAAGGGAACATTACAAAAGCAGGATTCCGTTTTTATCCGAGCTGGACTAAGTGCCAATGCGTCAATTATTTTAGCCCGTGCCGATAGTGTTCTTGCTGTTAAGGAAGCATTGGTTCAGTTCGATGGTAAAACTAAAAAACCATTTGTAGAAATAGAGACCGGTAATCAACAATTTGAACGCAAGGATATTGAATTGGGTATAAGTGACGGTATTAACGTAGAAGTCAAATCCGGTATTTCCAAAGGCGATAAAATTAAGGTTTGGAACGCGATTAAAGCGGATGAATTCGCCCAGAATTAAAATAGAAAGGAATTTTCTGTTTTTTCTTGTAACAAAATTAAAGAACGTAAGTCTAACCAGTAGACTTGAATATATGTACAGTCTAAAACAATAACCAACATGATCGAAATAAAAAATCTTCATAAGTCCTATAAAATGGGCAAAAACTCCTTACATGTACTTAAGGGTATAAATTTTTCTGTAGAGGAAGGCGAGTTGGTGGCCATTATGGGATCTTCGGGGTCTGGGAAGTCCACTTTATTGAATATTCTGGGTATGTTGGATGAACTTGATGAAGGAAGTTACACCTTGGATGGCGTGCCCATCAAGAACTTGAACGAGACCAAAGCGGCCCAGTACCGAAATAAGTTTTTGGGATTTATATTTCAATCCTTCAATTTGATCAATTATAAAAGTGCTGCCGAGAATGTCGCCTTGCCTCTATATTATCAAAGGGTAGGCCGAAAAGAAAGACAGGAGAAGGCACTAAAATATTTGGAGCAAGTAGGTCTCAAGCAATGGGCCACACACTTGCCCAGTGAGCTTTCAGGTGGGCAGAAGCAGAGGGTTGCAATCGCCCGGGCTATGGCTGCTGAACCCAAAGTTTTATTGGCGGATGAGCCTACAGGAGCTTTGGATAGTAAAACCTCCTATGAAGTAATGGATTTGATTCAAAAAATCAATGACCAAGGTAATACCATATTGGTGGTAACCCATGAAGAAGATATTGCCCATATGTGCAAACGTATAGTGCATCTTAAGGACGGGGTCATTGTGGAGGATAAAAAAGTAGAACAAGTTAGAGCCGCTCAATATGTTTAACAGGGACAACTGGAAAGAGATATTCGAGACCATTCAGAAAAACAAGTTAAGGACCTTCCTTTCCGGGTTTACTGTGGCTTTGGGTATTCTCATATTTGTTGTTCTTTATGGTTTTGGTAACGGACTCATTAGTACCTTCAACGAATTTTTTGAAGATGATGCTACCAATACTTTCTATATTTTTCCGGGAAGGACTTCCAAACCTTACAAAGGATACAAATCCAATCGCCAAATAGAATTCGATAATTCAGACATAGCCGATATAGAGGAATCTTTCCCCCTTTTTGTAGAATATATTTCTCCAAGGGTAGATCGCAGTGGATTGGTCAAGTATAAAAATGAATCCAATAACTATACGACTCGTGGTGTAAGCGAATCCTACCAATTTGCGGAAAAGACCATGATCATGAAGGGTAGGTATTTAAACAAGGAGGATATCAAGGACAAGACGAAATATGCCGTAATCGGCAGGCTTGTGGAAAAAGACCTCTTCAAAAACGAGAATGCTTTAGGAAAGTATATCGATATTACGGGAAGCGCCTTTAAAGTGATAGGTGTATTTCAGGACGATGCCGGGGATGATGAGGAGCGAAGGATTTATATACCCTATACTACAAGACAATTGATTGAAAAGAATACGGATAAGATTGACCAGATTGCCATTGGGTTCAAGCCAGAAATAGGATATACTGGAGCTATGACCTTTGAAAGAAAGTTAGGGGATTTTCTGCGGGAGAAAAAATTCATTGACCCGAACGATCAACGTGGATTTTTCATTCGAAATGTTGCCGATCAGCTTAAGCAAAACCAACAGTTTGCTGGAGTTTTACAAATAATTGTAGGATTTGTGGCCTTTGGAACCATAATCGCGGGCATTATTGGTATCAGTAACATTATGGTTTTTGTTGTAAAGGAGCGTACCAAGGAAATTGGAATACGCAAAGCCTTGGGAGCAACCCCAAAAT
>JAUIGC010000290.1 GCA_030429835.1 Bacteroidia bacterium | reverse complement strand
GCGATACTTCCAAGGTTTGATTTACGGAAACATTTTTAAGTATTTGGTAGGATAGGTCCGGCCAGATGATTTCTAATGAGTCTATTGTTGTCAATTGGTCAAACCCAAAATGAATAATGGGCTGAGAAGAAGATTGAAATCCCCGAACGGTGTAGAGCTCCCTAAATTGCATACTGCCTTTTGCGTAAGATGTTACTTTTGTTCCAATGCCAAAAGGATTACCTTCCTTATAGGTTAGTTTTAGCTTTAGGTAATTGGAACTATTGTTGGTTTGGTTTTCGTAAAAGGTAATTTCACTGTTCAAGTTATTGGTTACTATGTCCAAGTCACCGTCGTTATCCAAATCCCCATAGGCCGTTGCTCCGGAAACAAGGGTGTCCTGAGGAATCCATTTCGTGGACTGGTCTAGGAAAGTGGCTCCAGAGGTCCCTTGAAAGACTTTATTGGCAATATTACCGGATGGCATTAATTCCAATGCTTTTTTATCAATAAGATTGGTATTGTTTATTTTCTTCTCCACATTGTCATTGGACAGGAAATTAATGTAGTCCAAATCATTTGGGCGTTTTGGGATTCCGTTACTTATGAAGAGATCTTGTTCCCCATCTTGGTCATAGTCCCCAAATAGGGCGCTCCAACTCCAATCTGAAGCTGCGACACCACTTGCAAGGGCACTTTCCATAAAGGTACCGTCCGGTTGGTTGAGGTAGAGCATGTTACGGGTAAATTGGTAGTGGTAGCCATAGTCGTTGATACGAAGTTTTTGAACTTGGATATTATCATCCCCTTCGGAAGACTTTAGCACTTTTTCGTCCTCAGGTAACATATCCAAGGAAATCAGATCGGGACGACCGTCATGGTTAATATCCGCGATATCACTACCCATGGAAAATCTAGAAGTATGGCCAAAATTTGTTCTTAGACTTTCCGTAAAGGTCCCATCTCCATTGTTTAGGTAATAATAGTCATCCTCATGAAAGTCATTCCCAATGTAGAGGTCTGGATATCCGTCCATATTGAAATCCGAAACGGCTACCCCTAGTCCGTAGCCATTGATGCCTCCAAATATTCCCGCTTCCTCACTTACATCTACAAACTTCCCGTTATCGTTCCTGAGTAACTTATCCCCGGTTTCGTAATTTCGTTGATATCTAAGTTTTACATTGCCAAAGGTATCCTGGGTGTGGACGGCATGATTCAATAGATACATGTCCAAATCGCCATCCAGGTCAAAATCCAAAAAAGCGGCGTTAGAGCTGTACGATTCAAAATCCAAACCATAGGCAGCAGATTTTTCAATAAATGTACCGTCGCCCTGATTTATGAAAAGCTCATTATGTCCGTTAAAACCATTGAGGCCAACAACAGCACAAACATAAATGTCCAGTAGTCCGTCACCGTTTACATCGCCCATTACTGAGCCCGTGTTCCAAGAGCTTTTACCGGCTACTCCGGCTTTCTCTGTAATATCCTCGAATTTTAGATTGCCTTTGTTGAGGTACAATTTATTTTCAAGTTGATTGGCGGATAAATAAATGTCCGGCAACCCATCATTATTAATGTCTCCTATAGCAATACCTCCACCGTTGTAGAAATAGAGATAGTCCAGAATATTAAGGTCATCCGTTTCCTTTAGGGTGTTGGCAAATTTGATACCGGTCTGTTCCGAAGAAACTTTTTTAAAAACCTCTCCTGAATTTTTATCGGTACAACTTATAGCAATCAGTAACGTAAAGAAAACTATGGATTTAATTCTCATGAAGGCGATAGATTTTCGGGGCAGCATTATTTATAGCCGCAACAATAAATTGATTTCCGGATTTATCCTTAAGTATATTGAGATGTTTTACTTCATTCCTAATGAACAATCCACTTTTATCATAGTTTTGCCATTCAAAACCAAGTTTTCCATCCCCTAAAAGAACATTGCCATAGTTGGCATCCAATCTTGAAAATTGAGGCTTAAATTCAAAATTGTTTCCTGCCATGATAAGATCAAGGTTGCCATCCCTATTCACATCTGTGCATGCTATACCGCAAATACAGGAAAACTGGACTTGCGGAGGTAAGATTTTTATAGAGAATTCACCATTCCCGTCGTTGATGGCAATAACAGACTCTGAGGTCGAGGCCGTTTTAACGATGGAATTATCTAAAACTTCTTTTGAAAATAATCGATCTATGGTTCTTTTTGCATAATCCGAAGCTTTAATGTTTTCCTTTTTAAGGGCCAATATCTGTGTCGTTAACTCCTTTTTTTGATGTAGCGGGTAATCGCCCTCGTCATATCGTTGGGTTACAATTTGTTCAATGGTGCCATCATTGTCAAAATCGTTTACCCACATCTTCATAGGGTTTCCTGGGGTTGGTTTGTAATGTAGATTGCTTCCTGCGTTACCTAAGATCAAATCTATATCACCATCATTGTCCAAGTCCTTTGCATCAATAGCGCCCCACCAACCACTGAGGCTATCTAGGCTGGTGTTCCATTGACTAAGTCTGCGTCCGGAATTTTTAAATATTTTAGGTGTTCCCCAATCAGAAACTGTAATCAAGTCTTTTTTATCGTCAGAATCTATATCTACCCAGATGGCATCAGTGACCATTCCTGCATTTTTTAAGTCGTACGCAGATTTTTCGGTAACGTCGGTAAAGGTATTGTCCCCATTGTTTTGGAGCAACAAATGATTTGGGTCTACTCCATAGGTACTTACCACACTTCTAGAGCCAATAAAAATATCGGGGTAACCGTCGCCGTTGAAATCATTCGTAACTATAACCGATATATTTTTATTGGTACTCGGCAGTTTAGTGTTCAACTTGGTATAGTTGGCTTTTCCATTATTAATATAAATCCTTGCCTCATAGGTGTTCTGCATACCTATTTCGTTTCCGCCACTTCCAACGATAAGATCAAGGTCCCCGTCATTGTCCATATCGAAGAAGGCCGCCGCAGTGTCTTCCTGTGCTGCATCTACATCAAAATAGG
>JAUIGC010000055.1 GCA_030429835.1 Bacteroidia bacterium | reverse complement strand
CCCCAAACATTATGGTTACATCGCCTTGGGCTTATTGTTATTATTTGTGGGGTATCAATTGCTTTTTGCGACTTCGGTTTCAACGTTTAGGACAGAAAAGGACAAGCTTTCAATCGCAGAAGTTTCCCAAGGTAAGTTTGATGATTACATCACAATCAATGGTAATGTGGCCCCTATTACTACCATTTATATGGATGCTTATGAAGGAGGAAGGGTTACGGAAAAGTTGATTGAGGAAGGTGCCATGGTAAAAAAGGGAGATATTATCCTAAAGTTGGAAAATATGAACCTTTACGAGCAAATTTTGGCCAGTGAAAGTAATTTGGCTCTAAAGCAAAATGATCTTCGGTCAACGAAATTGACTTTTGATTCCCGACAAGTTGAGGGAAGACGTTCCTTGGCCACCGCAAGTACGGATTTGCAGCGGCTAAAAAGAAACTATGAGCAGAACAAGGCCTTATATGAGGATGAGCTGATTTCTGAAGAGGAGTATCAGCTATCCAAGGAAAACTATGAGCTTTCTCAAAAACAATATGAAATTGTAAAAGTTCAGACGGAGAATGACAATGAACTTAGAGAAAAATCCTTGCCCGTTTTGGAAGCCGATTTAAATCGTATGCAGAAGACCTTGGGCATGGTATACCAACGATTAGACCATCTAAACGTTCGTGCCCCGGCAGATGGCCAATTGGGCTTTTTGGATGCGGAAATTGGACAAAATATTTCCCAAGGACAACGAATAGGTCAAATAAACGTGTTAACGGATTATAAGATTGAAGCGGATATAGACGAGCATTACATTGACCGCGTGAAGAGAGATTTGAGTGCTGTTTTGGAACGGAACGGTAACGAATTTCCCCTTAAGGTTAGAAAGGTTTATCCCGAGGTTAGAAATGGAAGGTTTAGGGTTGACCTGGTCTTTACGGAAAATAAGCCGGAAACTATTCGTGCCGGGCAAAGCTATAATATAAGATTACAATTGGGTGAATCCAGCGATGCCTTACTAGTTCCCAAAGGAAGCTTTTTCCAAAGTACGGGTGGCCAATGGATATTTGTTGTTGGTCCAAATGGGGAAGAAGCCTTAAAAAGACCAATAAGGATCGGAAAACAAAATTCTCGATATTATGAAGTTTTGGAAGGTTTAGATGCTGGGGAAAAAGTAATCACCAGCAACTATGACAGTTTTGGGGATGCAGAAAGAATCGTACTAAAATAAATTAGAAAGTGTCACATCGAGCGTAGTCGAGATGTCTTTATAACAATCAATTAAATCAAAAAAAGATGATGATAACTATTACGAATTTAAAAAAGAGCTTTCGTACCGAGGAAGTGGAAACCTTGGCATTGAATAACGTGAACCTTAAAGTAGAGGACGGCGAATTTGTGGCCATTATGGGGCCTTCGGGTTGTGGCAAATCCACCTTGTTGAACATTATAGGCATGTTGGACAACCCTACCGATGGAAGTTACAATTTTGCCGGCCATGAAGTAGGCGGGCTAAAGGAAAGCCAGCGCACCCAATTGAGAAAGGGAAATCTTGGTTTTGTATTCCAGAGCTTTAATCTTATCGATGAGCTAACGGTCTACGAAAATGTGGAACTACCACTTATCTACCTAAAAATGGGAAAGAGCGAGCGTAAGGAAAAAGTAATGAAGGTGCTGGAACGTATGAAAATTGCACATCGGGAAAAACACTTTCCACAGCAATTGTCCGGGGGACAACAACAACGTGTGGCCATTTCTAGGGCCGTAGTAACAAACCCAAAATTGATTCTTGCGGATGAGCCCACCGGTAACCTGGATTCCAAAAATGGTATCGAGGTCATGAACCTGCTTACGGAACTCAATCAGGAAGGAACAACTATAGTTATGGTTACCCACTCCGATAGGGATTCCCATTATGCCCACAGGGTAGTTAACTTGTTTGACGGACAAATCGTAACTGAAAGCCAAAACCGAGCAATTGGAGCCATGATGTAAAAGGAGTTTATTCACTAGCCCTAAGCGAGCTTTTGCTGAGCCAAGTCGAAGCAAAGAGTCAATCAAAAAACAATCAGAAAAAATCAAAAACGAACGGTCATGTTAAACAAATCAATAAGAAAGAAACAACCGGGAAAGAATCCGAAGGGAATATCAGGTTTATCCCCACTCCTTTTTTTGCTGGTCATGGGATTACACGGCCAGACAATTTTAAAACCCATTGAAACCATAAAGGTAAGCGGGGTCGCCGAAGTATTTTTTGCCTATGGGGAACCTTCCCAAATGGTCAAGGAGATTTCTGGAAGGATAGTACCGGAGGTAATTATTGATTTTAAAGATGGCATTTTACAAGTGTCCACCAAAGGGGAGGCACAAGGAGAGAAAGTCAGGATTTATATTAGTGGTAACGCCTTAAAAAGTATAGAGGTAGATGAAAGGGCGCAATTCCATGGACAGAATAGTATAGCGTCTGAGTATCTAAAGATAGTTTCCTCGGACCATGGTGCGGTGGACTTGGCCGTTAATTCCAACAGACTACATGTGGTCATGGATGGTGGGGACATAACCCTATCAGGAACGGCAAAAGAATGCTTTACGGAAAGGAACGAATCCAAAAATTGGGGTTCCCTGGACTTTTCAAACCTTAAAGTTGCCCAGTTATGATACGTAATCACTTAATAATCGCTTGGCGCAACTTGATCAAGAACAAACAGCAGTCCATTATTAATTTACTTGGGCTTACGGTAGGGACAGTATGTTGTCTGGCCATTCTTTTGTATGTCTTTGATCAAATGGGATATGATCAACACCACAAAAATGCGGCGTCCATCTATAGAATAACAACTTATTTTGATGGATCCCAACAGAACACGGAAGATATTGTTTCGGCCACTTCATCACCTCCGATAGCTTTTGCCCTAAAGGAAGACTTTCCAGAGGTAGAGGAGGCTACAAGGGTCATTCTTACCGATATGTTCTTTACCAATCCTGTAAGACCTGTAAATAATCAAAAAGGAACCTATGAGAAAAGGGCCTATATGGCCGATTCTACTTTTTTTAAGGTGTTCGACTATACCTTCGTAGAAGGCCGCAAAGAGACCGCCTTGGATGATCCCATGGATATTGTGCTATCCAGAACCTTGGCCAAGAAACTTTTTGGGAACAAGGAAGCCCTTGGTGAAACCCTGTTATGGGGGGCAGGGGAGAATCCCATGGCATTAACGGTTTCAGGAGTTTTTGAAGAAGGTAACAAATCACATTTGAATCCAAATTACATCGTGAGTATGAATACCCCTGGGTTTGGGGAATTTGTAAGAGGAGTAACCAATTTTGCCACTGAGAACTTTGTCCATAATTATATTAAATTAAATCCGTCCGCAAGTGGAGAAAGTGTGGAAAAAAAGTTGGCGGGCTTTTTAAAGGACAGGGGAGAGAAGGACCTCGTGAGTAGTGGAATCAAAAAAACATTATCATTACAGAACATTACGGATATACATCTTCATTCAAAAGGGATACAATATCAGATAGATGAGGTTTCCGATATTGAATACCTCTATTTCTTGCTTACTTTGGCGCTGTTCATACAATTGGTGGCGTGCGTAAATTTTATTAACCTGAGTACGGCAAGGGCCAACAAAAGGGCCAAGGAAATTGGAGTTCGAAAGGTTGTGGGTGCAGAACGCAATTCATTGGTATGGCAATTTTTAAGGGAATCGCTCCTATTATCGTTTTTCAGCATACTCATCAGTATTCCACTTACTACGATGCTATTGCCCTTTGTAAATGAACTCACTTTGGGTAATCTTACCTATGTTGACCTATTCGATTGGAAAATAGTACTGCTTTTGGTAAGTCTTGGAATAGGTACAGGGTTTGTTGCGGGTATTTACCCTGCCATGGTGCTGTCCTCCATTAAACCGATTTGGGTACTTAAGAATAGCCTGAACGTACAATCAGGCAACGGAAATTTTCGTAAGGCACTCGTTGTCTTTCAGTTCGTGATATCCATTGCCCTTGTTGCCTCCGTGATTTTGGTCACACAACAGTTTCAATTTGCACAGGCCAAAGACCTTGGATTTAACAAGGAAAATCTCCTTACAGTTCGCCTGAACCAATTTGGTGAAACCAGTGATTTTGATGCCCTAAAGCAGGAATTTTTAAGTGTCCCCGGAGTGGTTCAAATAACAGGAACCGCCTATGCTCCATCAGAACCGGTATTAATGGATAGGGGCCTGCACTTACCCGGAACAAACCCAGAAAATAAGACATTGGTAAAGCTAAACAGGATCAGCGAAGGATATTTACGGACCATGAACATTCCTTTATTGTTGGGACGAGATTTAAAGGAGGCGGATGATAATCAGATTCTTGTAAACCAGGCAACCCTCAAAGTATTTGGAATAGCTGAAGACAAGGCTTTAGGGTCAAAGATTTTACAGTCTTATGATGGGGAAACGGAGGAATTTGAAATTGTTGGGGTTGTGAAGGATTATCACTATATGTCCATCAAGGAAAAAATAGCACCCCTAATGCTGATGAAAAACAATGACCCGGCCTGGTTGCTGTTGCGCACCAAAACTGACGATTATCAGCAATTATTGGGAAGTCTTGAGGGAAAATGGGATACCATGGTAAAGGATACCCCCTTTACTTACGGCTTTGTTGACCAAGAGGTGGGAAAACTTTATGAGGAGGAAAAAAGATTACGAAAAATATCAACGGTGTTCGCTTTCCTGGCTATCCTAATTAGTTGTCTCGGTTTATTTGGGCTGGTCTCCTATGTAGCCGAACAGAAAAAGAAGGAAATAGGAATCAGAAAAGTGCTAGGGGCAAGTATTAACTCGGTAATACGATTATTGACCAAAGACTTTTTAAAACTTGTTGGCATCGCTTTTATAATTGCTACACCCCTTGCATATTACTTCATACAAAACTGGCTTAATGGCTATACATATCATATTGAAATTCAATGGTGGGTGTTTGTTTTGGCCGGAAGTTTTGCATTGGTCATTACCTTTTTAACGGTTGGCTTTCAATCCTTGAAGTCGGCAACGGCCAATCCGGTTAAAAGCCTACGAACGGAATAAATTATGTACCTGTCAGGTTTTTAAAACTTGGCAGGTCTCGAATATAGCATCAATCAAAATGCTGAAATAAAGTCGGTATTGGAAAAACGAGAATCATGTTTAAGAACTACATAAAGATTGCTTGGCGAAATCTTATAAAAGGAAAACTATATTCTTTTATCAATATTACTGGACTTGCCATAGCCTTTTCGGTGAGTATTGTATTGTTCTTGGTTGTCTATTTACATTTGAGTTATGATTCCTTTCATAATGAAAAAGATCAGTTGTTCAGGACCTCTATGTTTACCCATTCTGTTCAAGGCGGAGGAATCAATACAACAATGCCTTTACCGCTAAAATCTGCTCTGGAGAATGATGTTCCAGAGGTTGAAGTTGCGGTAAGGGTCATGGGTAGGGTAGAAAACATTTCCTATAAGGACATGAGTCTAGCACGATTTATTACTAGAACTGATCCGGAATTTTTTGAGATTTTCAATTTTCCAATTCTAGTAGGGGATAAGACCACCGCACTTTCGGGTCTACAGAACATCACGTTAGATAGAAGTACCTCAGATGTACTTTTTGGAGAGACCAATCCTATTGGAAAGGAAATTAAAATTGGTAAAAGAGGAAATGAAAAAGCATATACTGTATCTGCAGTGGTTAACAATGTCCCAAGAAATTCAAGTATTCAATTTGATGCTGTTGCCAGAGTGGACGCACTTGATAACTATGCCGAAAATAATACAAATTGGGACGTAAATAACTCTAACATTTTTGTCAAGCTATCAAATAAAAGCAACCCGCGGTTGGTACAAGGCAACTTGAATTCATTGGTCGAGAAATACTATCCAGACCAATTGGCACAATTAAAAACAGACCGCCCTGAAATCGAGAATACTTCGGATTTAATGAGCTTGAATTTAACGAACATTGAAGACATTCATTTTTCAGGTCCAAAAAGTGCTCCTCTATTATTGATTTATGCCATCATGGCACTGGGAATATTTATTCTTTTGATCGCTTGTTTCAACTTTGTAAATCTTAATATAGCCCATGCTTTTAAAAGAAGTCGTGAATTGGGGGTCAGAAAAACCCTTGGAGCTTTTAAAGGACAACTTTTTGCCCAACTTTGGGGAGAGGCTTTTCTACTTTATTTTATTGGTTTTGTTATTGGTGTCATCTTAGCTACACAGCTTGTACCAGTGTTCAACTCCCAATTTGGGGGCGGTATAAGCATATCTATAATGTTTGAACCTGAATTTATTGCCATTATTTTCGGTGTCTTTTTGATGGTCACTTTTATAGCGGGAGGATATCCGGCCTTAAAAATGACCAATTTTAATCTTGTGCAAATCTTGAAAGGGAAGGTTTCTACAAAAAAACCTGGAGTGTTACGCAATACCCTTTTAGTGTCCCAATTCGCACTTTCGAGTTTATTAATATGTATCAGTATAGTCGCCGGACAACAACTTGATTTTTTAAGGGAAAAGCCCATTGGTTTTGAAAAAGAACAAGTAGTAAGTATTCCAGTTGGGAATCTACAGGATGGTCGAAAAGTTCTTGACCGAATGCGTAATGCACTTGCTACGGATCCATTTATAGTCTCCATTACGGGTAGTAAAAATAATTTAGGAAGAGGTAGGGATAGAAGGACTTCTAGGGAGAACGTGGATTTTGTGTATAATCAAAACCAAATAAATACAGATTGGGTACTTGCCGACTATGAATATCTTCAAACTTTAGGAATTCCTGTAGTAAAGGGTAGGGATTTTAGTCGTGATTTTGCAACAGATTCCATAAATGCTGTAGTAGTCTCCGAGAGTTTTGTAAAGGCCATGGGAGAGACAGACCCAATTGGCAAATTCTTTGAAGGTGAAACCGCCACTTCAGGCAATCAAATCATTGGTGTAGTACCAGATTTTAATGTAGTGTCACCCACAGAGGAGTCCAAGCCTATCGTACTACATCTGTCCGCTAGTGAGGCCATTGATTATATTTTTGTCAAAACGACAATGGATGATCCAGAACTTACCATGCAAAAACTTTCCTCGGTATGGGAAAAGGTGAGTTTGGATTCCGAGTTCAATGCGTCCTTTTTAGATGAAAACCTTCAGGCCTGGTATGAGGGCGAAAAAACAATGACCACCATTTTCGGATTTGCGTCCGCCATCGCCATATTCTTGTCCTGCATGGGACTTTTCGCCATATCATTATTGGTAATTGAATCGCGCAAAAAAGAAATCGGAATTAGAAAGGTAATGGGGGCGTCAATAAACAATGTTGTTAGAATGATTTCAGTCCAGTTTTTAAAACTTGTGCTAATTAGCTTGGTTATAGCCTTACCGTTAGCCTGGTTCGTTAGCCAAAGTTGGCTGGAGAATTACCAATACCAAATTCAAATTAGTCCATTGACTTTTATTTTAGTTGGAATACTGGTGACTTTAGTAGCATTGTTTACGGTAAGCTACCATACTGTAAAGGCGGCAATAGTAAATCCAGTAAAAAGCCTACGTACGGAATAAAAACATGTGCTGAGCGTAGTCGAAGCATCAAAAAAACGAAAATCATGATCAAGAATTATTTTAAAATCGCTTGGCGAAGCTTAAAAAAAAGAAAGGGTTTTGCCACAATCAACATTTTGGGGCTGGCACTGGGTTTTGGATGCAGTATTTTAATTTTTCTGTTTGTTCAGCATCATCTGCAATATGATAATTTCCACAAAAATTCAGACCGAATCTATCGGTTCAATACAGAAGAACATCGGGATATTGTGGATTACGAAGCGTCCGTACCTCCGGGATTTGCCAATGCCTTTAAACAGGATTATGATTATGCCGAAATAGTGGCAAAAAGTGTGGACCGTGAAAATTGGCTGATTTCCATTGAAAATGGTTCGGAAAAGAAACAAGTAAAAGCAGATATATCCTTTACGGAAGCTGATTTTTTTAAAATATTCAACTATCCCTTAATAGATGGTACCAATCAAGCTCCTATCACGGAACCCAATACCGCTTTGATTACCGAGCAATTGGCCAAAAAATTGTTCGGGGATTCAAATCCTATTAATAAAGATTTTGTTCTTGAAAATTTAGAAACCATTAGGATTACTGGAGTATTAAAGGATTTACCAAAAACTACGTTGATTCAGTCACAAATATTCGTGTCGTTCCCAACAATAAAAAGTTATGATGAATTTTTGTCCTCTGAGAGTTGGGGCGGTATTAATTCCAGTTTACACTGTTATGCACTAATGCGTCCCGATCAGGACATTGCGTTAATAGAGGAGCAACTGAAAGAATATGTTGAAAAGTTTCGTCCCAATAGCAAGAATGTACACCATTACAAACTCCAGCAACTGGCGGATATTCATTTTGATGAACGATATAGCGGAGGAATCGACCCCAAAACGCTATGGATATTTTCTTTAATAGGCTTCTTCATTCTCATAATAGCGAGTATCAATTTCATCAATATTTCCACGGCACAATCTACCAACCGTTCAAAGGAAGTTGGGGTTCGTAAGGTTTTGGGAAGTTTTAAGGGCCAACTGTTTTGGCAATTTATGGCCGAAACATTTATTGTGAGCCTACTTGCTCTTCTTTTTGGGGCTTTGCTATGCTTTTTGGTCTTACCTTACTTTAATTCGATGTTTGATATAGAGCTTTCCATTAAAGGGCTCTTGAACTTTAAATTCCTAGGATTTATTTCGGTTATATTGGTATTGGTTACCCTTTTGGCGGGTAGTTACCCAGGATTGCTTCTGTCCAGGATAGCTCCGGTCTTGGCTCTAAAAAGGAAATTATCCCAAAAGGATACAGGCGGTTATTTGACCAGAAAGACCTTAGTGGTCACACAATTCGTCATCAGTATTGTGCTCATAATCGGGGTCATTGTCATAAGCAAACAATTAAAGTATGCCATCAATTCCGATTTGGGTTTTGAGAAGGAAGGAATTGTAATGGTTGAAATTCCAGATGATATAGAACCCATACAATTGCAAGGATTAAAAGAACGCATAGCGCAGAATGCCGGTGTAGAAAGCGTTACGGCCTGCTTTGCGTCGCCAGGGGCTGGCGATAACAATTGGGGTACCAGTGTCAGGTTCAACAATAAGCCAGAGGTAGAGGATTTTAATATTCAGGCCAAAGCGGGGGACAAAAATTACTTGAATACGTTCGATTTGGAATTGGTTGCCGGACGGATTTTTTATGAAAAAGACTCCGTGGACGAGATTATAGTGAATGAAGATTTTGTCAGAAAAGTAGGTCTATCCAAAATGGAGGATGTTCTGAATAAATCGGTCAATATTAGCAATGACTTCATCCAAGGAAAAATAGTAGGGGTGGTTGCGGATTTTCACGATCAAGATTTTCATGCCAATATTAATCCCATATTCATTACGCCTCACCCGAGACTATACACCGAAATAGCCGTAAAAATTAACCTGGAAAACACCAAGAGTGCATTGGCACATCTTGAAAACGAGTGGAGCTCGTCTTTTCCGGATTATGTGTTTGAGTATGCTTTTTTGGATGATCGTGTGGCGGAACTTTATGAGACAGAACAACGTTTTCTATCCCTCATTGGAATCTTTTCCGGTATGGCCATTTTTATCGGTTGCTTGGGCATCTATGGGCTCATATTGTTCTTCGTAGTACAGAAAACAAAGGAAATAGGTATTAGAAAGGTATTGGGTGGCAGTGTCAACCATTTGGTAGGTCTAGTCATGCAGGATTTCTTTAAACTGATTGTCATTGCGGGGATTATAGCCTCACCCATTGCATGGTATTTCATGAACCGCTGGCTCGAGAATTTTGAGTACAAAACGGCAATCAATTGGTGGATATTCGTCTTAGCAATTGCCATTGTCATGATAATCACTTTACTAACAATTAGTTATCAAGCACTTAAAGCAGCCATGACCAACCCTGTAAAAAGCTTACGAACTGAATAAAAACCTGTGCTGAGTGTAGTCGAACATCAATCAAAAAATAGTCAATCATGTTTAAAAACTATATCAAAATCGCTTGGCGAAATCTTTGGAAGAATAGAGGCTACAGTGCCCTTAATATTTTTGGGTTGGCCATTGGTATAACCTGTGCAAGTCTAATATTACTTTGGGTCGAGGATGAAGTGAATTACGATAGTGTTTTTCCTAAACAAGATTTGGTATACTACGTGCCGACCAATCAAACTTTTGAAGGGGAAGTTTACACATTTTATTCAACGCCGGGACCTTTAGCGAAGGATTTAAAGGATGAAATACCAGAAATTACAAGGTCTTCTAGAACTTGGGGTGGGGAAATTTTACTTTCTGATGGCGAAAATGGAATCAATCGCTATGGCAGGTATGTAGACCCTGATTTTTTGGATATTTTCAGTCTCAAATTTTTAGAGGGAGAATTAAAAGGCGCGCTATCAAGTCCAGATGGAATCATTTTGACCCAAGAAACTGCCGCAGCGCTTTTCGGGTCGGACAAAAAAGTGCTTAATCGTGTCATAGAGGTTAACGATGAATATAGTTTTACGGTTACCGGGGTTGTTGAAAATTTGCCTAACAATGTTACGTTCGGGTTCAACTGGCTACTGCCTTTTGAACGATTTCAGCTTGGGGAAGAGGATATGTCCTGGACGGAAGAGTATGGTAATAATTTTGCCGACACCTTTGTAGAACTTGCCCCAAATTCAGATTTTAAAGAAGTAGATACCAAAGTAAGGTCAATGATCGCCTCGAAAATGGATAGTGAGGATGAATCACCTAATGAAGCTTTTTTACATTCCATCAAAGATTGGCATCTACGTTCAGAATTTAGTGGAGGAAAAAAGGTTGGTGGGCAAATTACCTTTGTTCGCTTAGTAGCTTTCATCGCATTGATTATCCTACTCATAGCGTGTATAAATTTTATGAATCTATCTACGGCAAGAAGCGAAAAAAGGGCCAATGAAGTTGGCGTGAGAAAAGTCTTGGGTTCCGGCAAGAAACTATTGATCTCCCAATTTATGATGGAAGCCTTGATTATGGCAAGTATTTCGGCTTTGCTCAGTGTTGTTTTGGTACTGGTGCTACTACCATTCTTTAACACTTTGGTCGAAAAGCAAATTGAATTAAGATTGCTTGAACCATTACACCTAGGTTCCCTTTTGGCAATTACGTTGGTTTCAGGTCTTTTGGCCGGGTGGTACCCCGCGCTATATCTTTCATCTTTTAGACCGGCACAGGTTCTTAAGGGAAGTGGTAAAAGTCAAGGTAGTGCAACATTGATTCGTAAGGGGCTTGTGGTCACCCAATTTGCAGTATCTATAGTTTTCATTATATGTAGTATTATAATCTATCAGCAAATACAACATGTAAGGGCCCGTGATGTAGGGTATGAAAAAGAGAATTTGGTCAATGTATCCGTTAGCGGTGACATGGTAAATAAATTCTACCCTATAAGGGAAGAAATGATTGCTTCCGGGACCGTTGAGAATGTTGCCCTTACTAATTCTTATATGTTATCCAGTGGCAACAACGGGTCTGGTTTGAGCTGGCAAGGAGGGGTAAATACCGAAGATGTTCTGGTAAGATTTAGATATGTGAGCCCTAGTTTTTTTAATACTGTTGGTCTAGAAATGATTGAAGGTCATGGTTTTAATGATGACAGGGCGGTGGATAGTACCAATGTAATCATAACGCAATCTTTTGCCACGCTCATGGGGGATAAAAGCGCCCTTGGTAAGACTATCATACGTAATGATACCAATTACAACGTCATAGGAGTGGTCAAGGATTATCTCTATGGCGATATGTACGGTAATGGAAAAACAGGCCCGGTCATGTTCTTTAATAATTATGATTTTGGCAATGCCATGTACATAGGTATAAGATCGGAATCTTCAAGAAAAGAGGCCTTGACGGCAATTGAAAAAATTCTGAAAGAATACAATCCTGCATTTCCCTTTGAATATCGTTTTGAAAATGACTTGTTCAATTCCAGGTTCAGAAATGAGGAATTGGTTGGTGAACTTTCCAAAATATTCTCTCTTCTGGCCATTATTATCTCTTGCTTGGGATTGCTTGGACTTGCTGCTTATACAGCAGAGCAGCGCAGAAAGGAAATTGGCGTAAGAAAAGTTTTGGGGGCCAGTGTTTCGGGTATTGTTAATTTACTCTCAAAGGATTTTTTAAGGTTGGTATTTGTCTCCATTTTAATTGCTATTCCATTGGCATGGTATACAATGCAAAACTGGCTGGAAAGTTTTGCTTATCGTATTGAAATCAATTGGTTGGTATTTGTAATTGCCGGTGTTGTAGCCATCACTATAGCACTATTAACGGTTAGTTATCATGCGATAAAATCGGCAAGGGCAAACCCTGTTAAAAGCTTACGAACGGAATAAAAACTTGTGCTGAGCGAAGTCGAAGCATCAAAAAACGAGAATTATGTTTAAAAACTATATCAAAATCGCTTGGCGAAATCTATTAAAGAATAAGGGATATTCGGCTATTAACATTGGTGGTCTGGCCATTGGTATGACCTGTTTTTTACTGATTGCCATGTTTATAAAGAATGAGCTCTCGTACGATAGCCACCACGAAAATGGAGATCGAATATATAGAGTGGTTCACCATAACAGTCCTGATAATATTGAGAATCATTGGATTTGGGGGAATGCCCCAGTAGGTCCTGCTTTAAAATCCGACTTTCCTGAAGTCATTGAAGAAGTTCAGTTTTCGGGTAGATCCGATGTTTTATTGGAATACAATAACCGTTCTTTCCAAGAAAGCAATTGCTTTTATATGGACCCCTCGGTCTTTGATGTCTTTACCTGGCCATTGGTTTCCGGAAATCCGGAAACAGCTTTGGAAGCACCATATTCCATAGTCTTGACAGAAAGTACGGCGAAAAAATATTTTGGAGACGAGGATCCAATGGGTAAGGCTATAGAAGGTGTAGGGGGAAGGGCAAATGATGGGGTTTATACCGTAACGGGCGTAATGAAAGATGTTCCCGCTAATTCACATTTTTCCTTTGACGTGCTTATGTCCATGAGTTCATTCTATCAGACTAGGCCCGAAATTTTCGATAATTGGGGCTATGTGGATTTTTACACCTATTTTCTGGTCGATGAGAATTTTGACCAACAGGCGTTTCAGGCCAAAATGCCTGCTTTTTTAGAAAGGAATCGACCAGAGGAATATGATGAATATTATTATGACCTTTCCTTTGAACCTTTGAGTGAGGCCTATTTGCAATCAGAAGCTGCAAGGCAGCCAGGTATTACGGGTAGCCTTTCCAACATCTACATCTTTGCCATCATTGGTCTGTTCATTTTAATTATCGCATGCATTAATTTTATGAATTTGGCAACGGCCCGTTCCTTGGAAAGAGCAAAGGAAGTTGGCATCAGAAAGGTGATTGGCGCGAACAAAAAAGGACTGGTGTACCAGTTCTTGGGAGAGTCGTTGACTATGGTTTTTTTAGCATCGGTATTAGGTATTGCCTTGGTATTTCTATGTCTTCCTGCGATGCGTGGAATTACCGGAAAACCATTTTTAACGGAGGAAATTTTTGACAGCGCTACAGTATTGCTATATGCCGGAATGGCCTTGATTATTGGTTTCTTATCCGGTAGTTATCCGGCTTTTGTGCTCTCAAGTTTTAAGCCTTCAAGCGTATTAAAAGGTGTTTTTAGAACATCACAAAACGGAAATAGGCTAAGGAAAGGATTGGTTGTATTTCAGTTCAGCCTATCCATAGCATTGATAGCGAGTACCGTAATTGTGTATTTTCAGTTGGGATTCATGTTGGATAAAAATCTGGGATTTGACAGGGAACAGCAATTGGTCATCGATTTTAATTGGGACGGGGAAGTAGTTGACAATATGGAAACCATAAAAAGCGAGTTTATGGAATTGCCCGAGGTAGTCTCCGTAGCCGGTTCGCGCACCGTGCCCGGAAGTCATTTTCCTGCCGCAGGAACAAATATTCAAACACAGGAAGGAGAAATGAAATTCTTTGAGCCGTTTCTATATGAAATCGATTTTGATTTTATTCCCCACTATGAAATAGAAGTTGTCGCGGGAAGGCCATATTCCCGGGAGTTCGTGACAGACTCTACGCAGGCCATGGTGGTCAATGAAGCTGCGGCAAAAAGTTTTGGTTATGCCAACCCAAAGGATATAATCGGTAAGCGCTTTGAACAATGGGGTCGCGAAGGTACCATTGTAGGCGTAGTAAAGGATTTCAACTACTTGTCCTTGCATCAAAAAGTGGCACCATTGACGTTGCGCTATTCGCAGTATGGTAAATACCTTACTTTAAAGGTGAAATCGGACAATATTCAACAGGCGATATCCAATATTGAAAATAAATGGGCAGAACTGGCACCCCATCGTCCTTTTCTATATAGCTTCTTGGACCAATCCTTTAACCAACAGTATGAAGCCGACTTTAAGTTTAAGAATCTATTTACCATTTTTTCCTTTCTCGCCATTTTAATTGCTTGTTTGGGATTGTTGGGATTGGCAACCTATAGCGCGGTTCAAAGAACCAAGGAGATAGGTGTTCGCAAGGTTTTGGGGGCTGAGGTATCCAGTATTGCTTTGCTGTTGTCCAAAGATTTTTTGAAGTTGGTATTGTTGGCCATTTTGATTGCAACACCATTTTCATGGTATGCCATGAACAAGTGGCTAAATGACTATGCATATCAGATTGATATACATTGGTGGGTCTTTGCCCTTTCGGGAGGAATAGCGCTGGCCATAGCCTTGGCCACAGTAAGCTTCCAAGCCATAAAAGCGGCAAGGGCAAACCCGGTAAAAAGCTTAAGAACAGAGTAGAGCGATTTAATATGTTTTTCTGATTTAGACATGTTGATTATAAAGGTGTTGTAAATTCTTTTAGGCGGTTCTTCCTGTAAATATATTGTACATATTTTGTCAAAATATTTTACACTTACAAAAAGGTAAAGTTAGTCAAGTATCTGTAAAACAGTAAATTGACTAATTGGCACGGAATTGGACATAATTTTATATGAGCCAATACGTCAACCTGTGCTGAGGTAGTGGAAGCATCAATCAAAAAATCGTCTATCATGTTTAAAAATCACATCAAAATCGCCTGGAGGAGTTTAAAAAAACAACCTTTTTTTACCTTCCTCAACACCTTCGGACTTGCCATTGGTATGGCGGGAGCCCTACTTATTTCATTATACATCTATGATGAATTGACCTATGATACCATGTTTGCGGATGCGGACCGAATCTATAGGATTAATGCGGATATTAAATTTGGTGGCGATGCCCGAAAGTATGCCGTAAGTCCTGCACCCATGGCAGATGCTTTGGAAAACGACTTTTCCGAAATAGAAGAAGTAACCCGGTTTAGGACTCGGGGCAGCGCTTTAGTACGTAAAGTGGGTGCGGAGGCCAATGTCAAGGAAGAACAGACCACCTTTGTGGATGCCTCCTTTTTTGACATGTTCGGGATTAAGCTGATTGCAGGTGACTCCAATACAGCGCTTAAGAATCCGAATACTATAGTAATGACGAGATCGGCAGCGGAAAAGCATTTTGGGGTTTCCAATGCCTTAGGTCAGGATTTAATATTGAACAATGAGGAGCCATTTACGGTTACGGGAGTGATTGAAGATTTACCCAATAACTCTTTTCTTAGGGACTACAGTTTGTTCGAGGCTATGGCGGGGAATGAGGATTCCAAGACCGTAAATTGGGGCAGTAATAACTATCAGACCTTTTTCAAGTTGATTCCATCATCAAATGTGGAGAGTATAAGAGAACCACTGCAAGGTTTTTTAGGCAAATATCTAATTCCTTGGGCCCAAAGTTTTATGCCAGGAATTACCGAAGAACAATTTGCTGCTGCTGGAAACTATTTGATTTATAGTACAATCCCTTTGACCGATATTCATTTAAGTTCCAATTTGGTTGCCGAAATGAGTTCCAACAATGATATGCAGAGTATTTATATTCTCTCCTTTATCGCAATTTTTCTAGTGGTTTTGGCCTCTGTTAATTTCATGAATCTTTCCACGGCACAATCCTTGAAGCGGGCCAAGGAGGTGGGCGTCCGTAAAACCTTAGGCTCTAATAAAAGGGATTTGGTAAGGCAGTTTCTGGTAGAGTCTGGTCTAATTTCTTTTATATCGTTGCTTTTGGCACTGATTTTGGCCGTATCGGCCCTGCCTTTCTTTAATGACTTGGCAGATAAGGACATTTCACTTCCGTTTCTAAATCCTTTCTTTTGGTTGATTCTTCTCGGAGGGGTTGTTCTGCTTGGATTATTTTCGGGAAGTTACCCGGCATTTTTTATGTCAAGGTTCATTCCCGTGA
>JAUIGC010000289.1 GCA_030429835.1 Bacteroidia bacterium | reverse complement strand
AAAAATTCCAATTTGGGGTTTTGAATGAAATTGCTCCTCGCTCTACGGGTGGTTTTTTTGGAATAGGGGAAAGTATTGGGACATACCCGGTAGGTAGGTCGATTTTTGGTGAAGAAAGTCTTTACGCAGGAAACACGAAATCTGATTTTATACTGATGTTCAATGCGGAGTTTAAGCTTACCGAAGGGGTAAAGATGGATTTTTGGAATTATTATGTGGACAATATCTATAATGCCATCTACCTAAAACCAAGTGTTAAACTGAACGAAAAATGGGTGTTGCAAGGAGAATGGTTACATCAGAATAGAATAGGGGACGGGGGTAATGCGATTGATCGCTTAAGATACTTTGCCCAATCCTCCTCAGATATTTTGGGTTTACAATGGAAATATGAATTTGGAAAATCCCGATTTTCCCTAGGATACGATTACATTTTACCGGGAGGTCAGTTTATTTCACCCCGTGAATGGGGTAGGGAAGACCTTTTCAGTTTTCAAAAAAGGGAACGCAGCGAGGGTTCAGCCAACAATCATGCGGTAGTATTAACCTATGGAAATTCCTGGTCCGTTGCAAAGGAAGTGGATATAAAGGGCATCCTAAGTTTAGGCAGGCATTGGAAACCATCAGTCACGGACGCTGAAAATAATAAATATGCCATGCCGGACTATACCCATATCAACTTAGACTTGTTTTTGAATATAAAGGGTCTAAAAAACTTAAAACCAGAGCTTTTGGTTACTGGTAAAATTGGTAACGGAGATATTCCTGACAATCCCAACTTCTACTTCAACAAGGTGGATATGCTGCATGTAGATTTTATTCTTAACTACAACTTTTAATTACAGCGTTCATTACTACTTTCTATAATGATGATGAATTCTTCCATGGATAAATATTGAGGAGTATAGTTGCCTCCCATTTGATTTATGGTACCCACAAAAGCTCTTAGATGATTTCTTGAACCACATTGTAAACTTTCGAAAACATTTAAAATACCACCGTTGGAAATTGATTGCATTAGGCCTTCAAGATCTACAATATCTAAATCTTCAATAGTAGCACCAATAATTAGCGCATTCAATTGAGATTTACTTCCGTCTACAACGAATTGATTGTATAACCCTTGTAGTTCCTCATTCATAAATTCCCCTTCGGGCAACATGGTATATGTTAGGTCATATCGTTCTATTAGATTGGAAACCGCATTTACATGGGATTGTTCACTTTTTTGGATATTCAAAAATTGATTAATACCCCACAATTCACCTAAATAGGTGTATGTATCCAAGGCCAATTTTTCTTCTTCTATCATAAAAATTAAAGCATTCTCTTCTGTTTTTGAGAGGGAATTATCAATTACGGAATTGTTTTCATTTTTTCTCGCAAGATGTGGACCCTAACAACAGTACAATACTAAGTAAACCTGATAAGCAATTCATTTTAAAGCCTTTCATGACAATTTTTTAAAGTTATTTCATGAAGTTCTTCAATTTGAGGGAGGAATACTGTGACTAGAGTTGCATAACGGCTTATTTATGAATTTTTTAGCAAAATTTTTGTTGTTCAACATAAAGCAAAAATCCCCTAGACTTTTGGCCTAAAGGATTAATTTGAGTTAGTAGCAATTCGGTTTTGATTAAACGTCTTGGCCTTTCATCATCTTGTTCCAATACAAATAAGGCAGTCCGTATTTTTTTAGCATCCATAATCTCCAATGTTCTTTTGAAGAGTCAAAAACCAACATCTGTTTTAATTTTGGATCCGGTGTAAAATTGTTGTTATAGTCAAATTCTGCCAAAACCATCTTACCATAATCGGTTACTAAGGGACAGGAAGAATATCCATTGTAGGCTTTTGAGCCCATGGATTTTGTTTTAATCAGTTTATCTATGTTGTCTACTACAATGGGTACTTGCTTACGGATAGCCGCTCCAGTTTTTGCAGTAGGTAAGGCCGCTACATCACCCAATCCAAAGATATTGGGATACTTCTTATGTTGCATCGTTTTATGGTCTACATCCAACCAACCTGCTTCATTTACCAGAACCGAATCCTTCACGAATTTAGGAGCAACAGAGGGTGGTGCCGTATGGAGCATATCGTAATGGATTCCATATCGGTTGCCTTCTACAGTTACCTTTACATCCTTATAGTTGTATTGAAAGGATTCGTCCAAAAGCCTGTCATCGTCTTCACCGGCCATAACTACGCAGCCACCTGCCGTTACATCTTTTCCCAACTCATACCAAGCTATTTGCTTATCGGCATCCACGGCCACTAATTTATGGAAAAACCGAAGGTTGATGTCTTTTCTATCCACAACCTTCATTAGGGTACGGGCAATTTCCTTAACACCAAAAATTACGGTCCCTCCAGTGGCAAAAACTACATCCGTTTTGTTTCGAACACCACTTTTTCTGAAATAACTTTCGGCCAAATACATTATTTTTTGTGGGGCTCCACCGCATTTGATAGGGGTAGTGGGTTGCGTAAATAAAGCTGTCCCTCCCTTAAAATTCTTGATTACGTCCCACGTGTGCCTTGGATCAGTGTAATTGCTACAGACCACACCTTTGTCCATAGCCTCGCCAAGTCCAGGTACCAAGCTAAAATCATAGGCCAAGCCGGGGACCACTACTAAATAATCATAAGAAATTGGACCGCTGGATTCAGTATTTACGGTATTATTCTCAGGATCGAAGCCGGTTGCCTTATCCTTGATCCAAGTGGCGTTCTTTGGCATCACGGATGACATGGGCCTTGCGGTCTTATCATAATCATAGGTGCCAGCCCCAACCAAAGTCCAGGCAGGTTGGTAATAATGGGTGCTTGAAGGTTCTATGATGGCTACGTCCTTAGCGTGTTTTTGCTTGATAAGTTGTGATGCGACCATAATACCTGCCGTTCCACCTCCAATAACCAGAATTTGATGATGTGAGCTCATTTTTATTAATTTTTATTCAACCTGTTAAATATATAAGGTAATTATTACGAATAATGTAACAATGGTTACA
>JAUIGC010000288.1 GCA_030429835.1 Bacteroidia bacterium | reverse complement strand
TTAAATATGCGTTTGGAGAGATTTTACTTGTAGTTATTGGAATATTAATCGCATTGCAAGTTAGTAATTGGAACAAAAAAAGAATTGACTCTGATTCTGAAAAAGAAGCTCTTTTTGATTTAAATACAGAGATAAAATCTAATATAGAAGCACTGGAAATAATAATAGCTGAACACGAAAAATCTTTGGTTGCAGGAAAGGAAATTAAATCAATGATAACTGACACTAATAAGCTAAATAATATTTCCAATGATAGCTTGCAGTCTATCTTAATTGTTATGAATTATAATTATACCTATGACCCTAAACTTGGAATTTTGAATTCAGTAATAAATTCTGGGAGAATTAACTTAATACAGAATAAAGAAATTAGATATATGTTATCCTCAATAAATGAATTTATTATTGACGCAGATGAAGATACTAAAGTTATAGAAAAATTAAGAGGAGAATATTATTGGCCAATGATTGCATCAAAAAAAGAAATAATTGATTATAACAAGCTCTCAAGGGACAACAAAAAATCTTTTCGTAATCCTGAATTTATTTTTTGGGTTGATTTCATTACTACTGTTAGGCAATCAGGATTGGAAGAAGAGAATGATTTATTGAAATTTCTTAAAAAAGTTAATATCGCAATCGAATCAGAAATAAAAAAATAACGAAAGCACCACAATGGATTTAAGTAATTGCTTGTTCTCGCTTACTTCTGAAAATCCGCAAGGATTTTCAGTTTGGTGTGTACTTGCAAACCCGCCCGAACGTGCCGTTCGGTACGGGCGGGGTTAAGTGCTAACCCATGCAACTACTCATAGCCTAGTCCGTTGATTATAAATAAATGAAAACCCTCCCTTTTATCTTGCTACTCCTTTTGGCTAGCTGCAAAAGCGAACCTAAAACTGAAATACCTACGGAAACCGAAATAGACCCTACGGTTTACACCATTTGGAAGAGTTATGGCCAAGCCCATCCAGAAGTGAAAAGCAATGAGATGCCTGCATCCTGGTTTTTTCACGACAACCAAAAGGATGCGGATCGCTTGGCGGCATTGGTAGTCAATGGTAAAAAGAAAGCATCCTCCGGGCTTTACAAGTGGTATGAGGATGCAGGTGCCGCTTTGCCTAAGGTAGGTACCAAACACATCATCACCAATTTTGATGGGACAGCACAGGCCATCATTGAGACCGTACAGGTGGATACGGTGCCTTTCAATCAGATTTCGGCGGCGTATGCCGCCATGGATATAGGCACGGAAGTTGACGCGCTGGCCAAATGGAAGGAGGCGCACCGTGCATTTTTTCAAAACGCTTTGGAAGAAAGTGGTCAAAAATTCACCGAGGATATGCTCGTGGTCTGTGAAGTGTTCAAGACATTATGGCCACAGGAGGTGCTGTACGAAATAAAGCTGAACGAACGAAGCGTGGTGGGGGTTTCCCCAGATTCCCTTCAGTTGGAGGCCATGGAATCCAAATGGGGTGAAGAGGATTATTTTACCGCCATGGACGACCTTATGTGGTACAGTGCCCAGATGCTGGAGGTGCTGGACAGTCTGAAAATTCCCTATATCAATACGGAAAGAAGACGTTTTAGGATTGTAACACCCATGGAACAGTTGGAGGTGGACAACGATACTCCTGAGGGCGGCTGGCGCTATTTCTATTTCAATGGGGAAACCATAGCGGAAAAGGATTTGTTCGAGCTAATGGAATTAAAGTGATGCGGATGATTTTAACCACCCAGGTATGTTTTACTTCAGAATCCTGGGAAACCTTAAACCCAAATTTATTTTGAAGGGATTTTTAATTGTTTTAAATGAAAATTGGAATGCCAATAGTCAATTTTCAACATGAAACTATCCGAAGGACTTAAAGCGTGTATGTCCAAAAGCGTCTTGTGTTGGCTGGCCACAGTCTCCAAGGATAACCTGCCCAACGTCTCCCCCAAGGAAATCTTTGCGGCATATCAAGAGGACAGTATCATCGTGGCCAACATCGCCTCGCCCCAATCGGTAAAAAACATAAAGCAGAATCCAAAGGTATGTATCAGCTTTCTGGATATTTTGGTACAAAAGGGCTTTCAGGTGAAAGGCAAGGCTGAGATCATACAAAAAACCCATCCCGAATTTCAAGCAATGGAAGGGATACTGACTAAAATGACCGAGGGGAAATTTCCCTTTTCGACCATCACGAAGATAACCGGGGAACAGGTAAAACCCATCATCGCCCCAAGATATCTGTTGTATCCTGAAACTACGGAACAGGAACAGATTGCAAGTGCCAGAAAATCCTATGGGCTTTAAAAATAGCGACATCGGAAAGGGCAAAGGCCCTTACCTAAAACTATCAATGTAAATCGGTCTCTTGAAGACGGGAAGGGCATGAAATAGAGGGCCATCTCAAGGAGGTCATACCCTATCTGGAACATGTCCTTATTCATATAGAGCCCGATGATCTGACATAGACCCCTTGACGTTAAAAATGGGTTAAACATTTGGTAAGTCTAGCCGGGATCGTAATTTTGGCCCGTGTTCGATCAATTAAGAAATAGCGTTTATATAAGGTTTCTATGGGGTTTCATGGGAGTGTACCTTTTGAACATTAGTGTGGATACCATAGACCCAAAGCCAGAATATATTCCAGAAAATCTTGCCTTTAATGACCAAGAGAGTATTGTGGAAATTGTGGTGGAGCAGTTATTGGGTTTTGAGGAAGCTTTTGAGGAATTTGATGACCCGGATACGGAGGAGCACAATACTTCTTCCAAGGTGAAAATAAATCTTATTTCAGCATTCTTTTTTGAATATGGTTTGGATACTTCTAATTTTGAAACCGCTATAAAGACCTTTCCCAATTATCAAATGCACTTGCCCCACGGGTTTGGTCAATTGATTACACCTCCGCCCAAGGTTTAATTTGTTTTTCAGCACACTGGTTTCCCATCGCAAAAGCGACATGGGATTATTTTCAAATGCTTTAACAAATTAAAAATGCAAACTCAAAAATTAGGGGTGTTCTTCTT
>JAUIGC010000287.1 GCA_030429835.1 Bacteroidia bacterium | reverse complement strand
ATAATTAATATCCACAATGAAATCCCTAAACAAATCGTAACCAATAATTCCATGTATGGGAACACCCAAACTTGGGGAAAAATTGATTCCCGCGTCCATTACCACGTAAAGTTTTTGGGAGAAATTTTGAATATTTCCCAACTTGAAATCATTGCCCTGGGAACTTAATGCACTTATGGATTCGCCTTCACCAAGTCCGTTGATGGTGATTTCCGATACATTCTTTAATTCCAAGGAATCTTGATTGGCCAGATTAAACAATATTGGCGTACCAACACCTGAATCCAAAACAAAGGACAACTTGGTTCCATTAACCTCAATGGGAACTACAATTAGATTGTTAATCAATTGAAATTTGATTTTTTCAAATTCCTGATTCTTAGGAAGGGAATATCCCTGTGAACTGCATATAAAAGGTAATAATAGCAATGAGAGCAGAAAATAAGGTAAGAATCTTTTTAACATGTTCTTTTCCAATTGATTGACACTCTTCAAGATACAATTTTTTTCTTTTGTTCGGTGTATTTTAACATTCTTAAAAAATCACAAATAAAACGTTCAGATATTGTAGGTTCCCCAATCATTTACCACTTTTGCGAAAAAGTAATCCTTATCTTATGCCTAAGATTTCCCAGAAAGGGCTTGCAATGCCTCAATCCCCTATTAGAAAATTGGTTCCCTTCGCAGAAAGTGCAAAAAAAAACGGTGCAAAAGTAATCCACCTAAATATTGGTCAACCTGATATTAAGACGCCCCAAATTGCATTGGATGCGGTTAAAAACAATCAGTTAAATGTTTTGGAATATAGCAGAACCGAAGGATCTGAAAGTTACAGGGAAAAAATAGCGGCATATTACCATAAAAATCAAATCGAGGTAACCGCTGATGATATCATAGTTACTACGGGCGGTTCCGAAGCGCTCTCATTTGCCATGGGAAGTATTGCGGATAGTGATGATGAAATTATTATTCCAGAACCCTTTTATGCCAACTATAACGGTTTTGCTACAGCTAGTGGCATAAAGGTTATTCCAGTGGTATCTAAAATTGAAAATAATTTCGCATTGCCTCCTATTGAGGATTTCGAGAAACTGATTACACCTAAAACAAAAGCAATTCTCATTTGTAATCCGGGTAACCCTACAGGATATCTGTACAGCAAGGAAGAAATTAAAAAACTAGCCCAAATCGTTCTAAAACATGATTTGTTTCTTATTGCGGACGAGGTGTATAGGGAATTTGTATATGATAATAAGGAACACTATTCCATTTTACAGGAAGAATCCTTGGCAAACAATGGAATAATTGTGGACTCGGTTTCTAAACGATATAGCATGTGCGGGGCCAGAATTGGCTTCTTGGTATCAAAAAACAAAGAGGTAATCTCCACTGCCATTAAATTTGCCCAAGCAAGGCTCTCCCCTCCTACCTATGCCCAAATAGCAAGTGAGGCAGCCTTGGATACGCCACAGAGTTATTTCGACGAAGTAAAGACCGAATACGTAGCTAGAAGAAATCTTTTAATAGCCGAACTGGAGAAACTAGAGGGCGTTAAGGTAGCCAAGCCACAAGGGGCATTTTATTGTATCGCTGAGTTGCCCATTGAGGATGCGGACGATTTTGCCCAATGGCTTTTAGAGGATTTTAGGGTAAACAATGAAACGGTCATGGTTGCGCCTGCCGCTGGATTTTATGCCACGGAAGGATTGGGCAAAAATCAAATCAGAATTGCCTATGTACTTGACCAACCTACCTTGAAACGGGCCGTTCATATTTTGGGAGAGGCTCTAAAAACGTATATAGGTTAATGGAGGTATTTAAGGATTTTTCCCTGAGGAACTACAATACTTTTGGAATTGACGCCAAAGCCAAGTTCTTTATTGAAATAAACTCGGTTCAAGAACTCCAGGACATTTTGGCCGATGACACTTATCCAGATAAATTTATCTTGGGTGGTGGCAGCAATATGTTAATTACAAAGAATATAGATGCCCTGGTCATCCATGTTAATTTAAAAGGGATTCATATTCAAAATGAGGATGAGGACTTTGTAGAAATTAAAATAATGGCTGGTGAAAACTGGCATGAAATGGTATTATGGACCCTTGAAAATAATTTTGGAGGTCTTGAAAATATGTCCTTGATACCAGGGAATACGGGTACCGCACCCATTCAGAATATCGGGGCCTATGGCGTAGAATTGAAGGATGTATTTGTGGGTTGCGAGGCCGTTCGCAGGAGTGATCAAAACCTGGTGTATTTTACAAAGGAAGAGTGCAAATTTGGGTACAGGGATTCCTTTTTTAAAAATGAAGGAAAAGATAAATACGTCATTACTTCGGTAATCCTAAAACTGACAAAAAACAATCATGCAATCAATACTAGCTATGGTGCCATTGAAGAAGAACTTAAAAAAAACAACATTATAAATCCTAGCATAAAGCAGGTATCAAACGCTGTAATAAATATTAGAAACAGCAAATTGCCCAATCCGAAGGAATTGGGAAATAGCGGAAGCTTTTTTAAGAATCCGGTGATATCCAAAACCGCATTTGACAGTTTTATTGCCAAAAACCCAGAGGCTCCCTTTTATAAGGTTTCCGAGGAAGAATATAAAATTCCTGCAGGTTGGCTTATTGAACAAAGTGGCTATAAGGGCAAACGATTTGGGGATGCCGGGGTACACAAGAAACAGGCGTTGGTTTTGGTGAATTATGGCAATGCTAAAGGGCTTGATATTTTAAATTTGGCCCATAAAATTATTGCGGATGTGAAGTCTAAATTCGGCATTACCATTCAACCTGAGGTTAATCTAATAAAATAACCCCTAGAATTAAATCCTAGGGGTTATACCAAACCAAACTAACCAAAAACTAAGTGGCAGTTACCAGCTGCTCACTTATAACATAATTTTTTAGATAACGCCGCTTTAGCAATCAATTTTATAAATTAGCGTTTATGGATATACGGACTGAAAACCTACCTTGGATCTTTTACATCAAAAAAAATTAAGTTCCT
>JAUIGC010000286.1 GCA_030429835.1 Bacteroidia bacterium | reverse complement strand
CATCAAATCTATGCTCCGGGATTTTACACGGGCTATGGTGTAAAGACATTGCCAGGAGTGAGGGAAGCCATAGAACAAAAAAATTGGAAGGAGGCAAAAGAACAAATAAATGTCCTTAGCGAAACTTTAGGTAACTTCAATAATCACTTAAAGAAAATTATCAGTAGCATAAAATAATTGACTTGAGATAAGAAGGCCCAAAAGGATGTCAAGCCTTATCAGTGTAGAATATAAATTTAAAGAAGATTATGGATTCAGAATATATGAAGATTTTTGGGGGAAACAGTACAGAAAGCAGCCGTATAGAACAATTGTTAAGGAAAAACGATATTACGCCGATTGTTAAAAGTGAAAGTGAATCGGCCAGATTGGCCGGTTTTGGAACTCCATTGCCACACATCTCGGAAATATATGTTCATAAAGACGAAGAAAATAAAGCACTGGAACTCATATCCCGATTGGATTGGGAAGAATAAAAAAAGCCTCCATAATTGGAGGCTTTTTTTATTTATTTCTGCGATATAGGCGTTATTTCAATGGCCCTGAACTCAATGGGACCATGATCTCCTTGAATCATTATGGGCCCTGGTTCTGCTTCATGATTGTCCAATGCCCCACCGGTCATACCCAATATGTTTTGACCATCAATTACGGTTTTACCATTAGTCTCTATGGTTACCCTTCTACCAATCAAGGTAATATCAAAGGATTGCCATTCTCCCGCCTTCATTGCCACATTTTCATTAGGAGCAAGAAGACCGTAAACACCTCCAAAATAAATGGATGCCGGGGGCAAACCTATATTATCCGCAATTTGAACCTCGTAACGGCCTCGTAAATATAGACCACTATTACTTCCTTCCGGATACTTAAACTCTACATGTATCTTAAAATCCTTGAATTTTTCCTTTGACACCAAATTAACACCAGACTTGTCGCTAGTCAAAATACCATTGACCACTTTCCACTGATTTCCATCCTTTATCTCCCAACCCTCAAGGTTTTTGCCATTAAAAAGATCTATTTTCTTTCCTAATTTGTAATCGTCGTAGTACGGCAGTTCAGGAGCTTTCTCCCCCACCCATGTATATGTCTTTCCATTAGTATATACCATAGTTCCTTCCAATCCATCGCCTACCATTTTAAACTGAAATTCCATATTGGAGGCACCGGGCTCCCATTGCGGCGGAATCTCAAATTGGAAGACATCCCCAAATTTTTTAACCTCGGCTACCGGTCTGGCACTACCAAAAGCATAGGTGAACCTGCCTATTAAAGTATTGTTTCCGGAATGCATAACTTCCAACCAACTAGGCAATTCGTTACCTTCCTGGTCAATGGTCAAGTTCCACCTTCCTTCCAAGGGATGTCCCTCTTGACCTCTTACCGTCAAAAAACCGAAAACAAGAATCGGAATAAATAATAATTGTAATTTCATAAATCTGTTTCTTTAAAAATATACCTTCAAATATAGTTCATGTCACACTCAAAGCATTCATTGCAAAAGGGTAAAATTCATGTATTTAGTCAAAAAATGACCTTTAAAATTAAATATTTCAAATTATTAAAGGGTCGAAATTAAAAATCCCTTTATAAAAGTAGATAGTTTAAGTTTGATAATTACTATTTTAGAATTTCCAAAATCACACAACTCATAATGAGATTATCTGTTCAATCCCTGCCTTTACTTGCTTTTTTGCTTATGGCAGTTTCCTGCCAAGAAAAAAAACCGGTCGAAACACCTGTGGTAATTTATGAAGACAGTACCGCTATTTCTGAAAAAATCCAAACCGCCCGGGAAGGGGTCTCGGCCATAGTCGCCGATGGTCTGAAGTTAAGTCTATGGGCCACAGATTCACTTGCACCAGATCCCATAGCCATGGATGTGGATAATGAAGGTAGAATATACATTACGAGGTCCAATAGAAATAAGAACTCGGAATTTGATATAAGAGGACACCGGGACTGGATGACCGCTTCCATAGGACTTCAGTCGGTTGAAGAAAGAAGGGCCTTCCTACATGAAACCTTCGCTCCGGAAAAAAGCAAGGAAAATAGTTGGTTTCCAGATTTAAACAATGACTCCATTCATGATTGGCAAGACTTGGCCGTAGAAAAGGACGAGGTTTGGATGTTGGAAGATTCCGATGGGGATGGAATAGCCGATGTATCTACCCAAATACTCAATGATTTTAATGATGAGGTAAACGATGTTGCTGGTGCCCTCTTGGTAAGGGATGAAGATGTCTTTGTAGGTATCGCGCCCGATATGTATCGACTTAAGGACACTAATGGGGACAAAATACTAGATGAAAAAACCAGTATTGCCACAGGTTTTGCAGTACATATTGGTTTTGGCGGACATGGTATGTCCGGCGCCACCCAAGGTCCCGATGGTAAAATATACTGGGGCATTGGTGATATTGGTGCAAACCTCACCACGGTTGATGGTGTTAACCATAAGTATCCTAACCAAGGGGTTATTGTTCGTAGTAATCCAGATGGTAGCAATTTTGAGGTATTTGCCAGAGGATTGCGTAATACCCATGAATTTGTTTTTGATGCTTATGGCAATATCATATCATCGGACAATGATGGTGACCACAAAGGTGAAAGTGAACGCTTGGTACATATAGTAGAAGGATCAGATGCTGGCTGGCGTTCCAATTGGCAATATGGAAAATATACGGATCCAAACAACAATGGATATAATGTTTGGATGGATGAAAAATTATATGTTCCTAGATGGGAGGGTCAAGCGGCCTATATTATTCCGCCGATTCAAAATTTTCATAACGGTCCAACCGGTATGCTTTACAATCCCGGGACAGCCCTAGGAAAAAAATGGTTGGACAAGTTTTTCTTGGTTGAGTTTGTGGGTGACCCCAGTAGATCGCATATTTGGTCCTTTGATCTAAAACCGAAAGGGGCTACTTTTGAATTAGGTACGGATGAATCCATTTTGACCGGTGTGCTACCTACTGGAATTGCATTTGGACCGGATGGTGCGCTATACTTGGCCGATTGGATCA
>JAUIGC010000285.1 GCA_030429835.1 Bacteroidia bacterium | reverse complement strand
TAGCCCAAGGCGTTCTTCTAAGAAACTTTAAACTGGATTTAATAGAAGGATCGTTTTTAAAACAATTGATGTTTATTTCAGTTGACAATTCTTCCCATGTGTACACTTGGGTAAGGTGTTCCAAGATTGTAACCAATTTTACGCTGTGAAGGGGATTATTTTTCTGAGTCACTTACTTTACTTTTTAAAAGCTATTGCCATGGAAATAGCTGGGACGTCTATAAAATCCTTGATTATTTTTTGACCTTCAAAGTCAAAATCATCCTTAAAAACGGATAGGTGATATGTGTCCTTGAATGTATATCTGTAAGGATATTGGTTTGCATTGTAAATGACTAAAATTTCCTTCCAAGAATCATCGTTGGCATTATTGTCCAAACTAAATGAAATAACCCCATTTTTTACGGTTTGAAATTTTAGATGTTCTTGAACCTCATTGCCATTCGATATGGAGAATGCTGGGTGCTTTTTTCTTAGGGATATCAGATTTTTGTAATAGTTAAAAACATCCATGTTTTTTACTTTTTGGTTCCAGTCAATTTGATTAACACTATCCGGAAGATTATATGAGTTATGTTCTCCATTTTTAGACCTTAAAAACTCCACGCCTGCATGTAGGAATGGAATTCCTTGGGAAGTTAATACAATGGCATTGGCGAGTTTATGCATGGCTTTTATTTCTTCCTCGCTGGAATCTGGTTTTGAAATCATCAATTTGTCGAACAAGGTATGATTATCATGGCAAGAAGTATAGGAAATGGATTGCCAAGGTTCTTTGGCCCAAGGAGCCTTGGAATAATTTACATTGTCATAGTCGATTTGGGGATGTTGAATACCACCAACAACGCCGAATTTGATAGATTCTTCCTTACCCCTGGCACCGCTTACGAAACCCGTATCCATATCATCAAAAACGGAACCTTTTAGTCCGTCCCTAATATCGTCACTGAACGCTGCAATTTCTGGAAGTTGCTGCATATGCTTTTTCAAAGCTCTTTTTTCCTCCGGCAGCGGAGAGTCCTTGGCGGTCCAGCCTTCGCCATATAAAAGTGCATCGGGATTGACTTTTTTTATGGCCGAAGCTATTTCGTTCATGGTCTCAATATCATGTATGCCCATTAGATCGAATCGAAATCCGTCTATATGATATTCCTGGGTCCAATATAAAAGCGATTCCAGCATAAACTTTCTCATCATAGACCTTTCCGATGCCGTTTCGTTGCCACAGGCGGCCGCATCAGAATAGTTGCCATCTTCGTTATGCCGATAATAATATCCTGGTACTTCCTGATTAAATAGTGATTCCTCCGTTTTACCGGTATGGTTATAGACCACATCCAGAATCACCCCAATACCATTATCGTGAAAGGATTTTACCATTTCTTTAAACTCTTTTATCCTGACCGAAGCGTTATAAGGGTCGGTCGAATAAGAACCTTCCGGTACATTGTAATTTTTAGGGTCATATCCCCAATTAAATTGGGGTGTATCTAAATTTGTTTCGTTAATGGAATAATGGTCAAATGAGGGCAGTAAATGTACGTGGGTGATACCTAGATCTTTTAAATGGTCTATACCTGTTTTGATACCTTCTGGACCTTTGGTGTTCTGTTCTACCAAGCCTAAAAATTTCCCTTTATGTTCAACTCCAGATTGTGGGTGAATGGTCATGTCCCTTACGTGCAATTCGTAGATTATAGCGTTATTGGGGGCTGGTAATTTTGGTCCATGGTCTTTTTCCCAATCCTCAGGATTAATAGATTCCATATCCAATACCATGGCCCTGTTTCCATTGACCCCAACGGCCCTGGCGTAAATACCGGGGGTTTCGTGTAACCAGTTATCCCCAATTTTCGCCTGGAACGTATAATAGGTGCCATTTAAATCGCCATTAATTTTAATATTCCAAACGCCATTTTTATCGTGAGTTAGTTGATGGGTTTCCAATATGTTGGAATCGCTACCCGTGGCGTATAAATTGAGTTTAACAGCTTCTGCCGTCGGCGCCCATAATTTAAAATCCGTAGCGTCCTTTGTATAGTGGGGCCAAAGGTTTACGTTGTAGGCAGTGGGGTAGGCGTCGTAGTTTTTTAAATCGATTTTTGGATTACAGGAAATAATCAATACAGTCGAAATTAGAAGAATTGAAAATAACTTCATAAGTGTTGTACTTAATGTCAATATAAGAAAGTTATTCAAATCGCTAATACAATGAAATGTCTGTTTTACGGAAATTTTTATAGAAAGTATAAAATGAAAAAACTCCGGTAATCAGCCGGAGTTTATTCATCAATCAAAAAACGAACAGTCATGATAAACTGTTTGTAACCTTAAAATTACAACTTATATGCCAAATTTCCAATTTAGGGAATCTTTAACGTGTAATTTTTCTAGTTAGCCTAGATATGTCTTTAGTATCTTACTTCTAGATGTATGTTTTAACCTACGAATAGCTTTTTCCTTGATTTGCCTTACCCTTTCCCTGGTAAGGTCGAAAGTTTCACCTATTTCTTCCAAGGTCATGGAATGTTGACCTGCAAGTCCAAAATACAACCTAATGACATCGGCCTCTCTTGGAGTAAGGGTTTCAAGGGCTCTTTCAATTTCCGTACGTAAGGATTCGTGAAGCAATTCCTTATCCGGATTTGGAGACTCCCCACTACGTAATACATCGTAAAGGTTTGAGTCTTCACCATCGATTAAAGGAGCATCCATAGATACATGGCGACCGGAGTTTTTCAAGGATTGTTTTACGTCCTCAACGGTCATATCCAATTCCTTGGCAATTTCCTCCGCAGAAGGTATACGCTCATGTGCCTGCTCCAAGAAAGCAAAGGTTTTGTTGATCTTGTTTATAGATCCAATTTTGTTCAGTGGCAAGCGAACAATACGAGACTGTTCTGCCAATGCCTGTAAAATAGATTGACGGATCCACCATACGGCGTAGGAGATAAACTTAAATCCCCGCGTTTCGTCAAAACGCTGTGCGGCTTTGATCAGACCAAGGTTTCCCTCGTTGATCAAATCCGGTAAAGTAAGACCTT
>JAUIGC010000284.1 GCA_030429835.1 Bacteroidia bacterium | reverse complement strand
GCGGGCATATCCTCCAATCCCTTGGCCTTTCTGGATTCATTGATGGCCGTTTTCATAAAGTTGGTAACCGATACTCCAGGAATTTCCACAGGATATTGAAAGGAAAGGAAAATACCTTTATGTGCCCTTTCCTCCGGAGCCACATCGTCCAAATCTTCACCTTCCAACTCCACGGAGCCCTGTGTAACCTCAAATTCTTCTTTTCCGGCTATGACTTCGGCCAAGGTACTCTTTCCTGAACCATTAGGTCCCATGATAGCATGTACCTCACCTGCTTTTACTTCAAGGTTTATTCCCTTTAATATTTCCTTGTCCTCTACCTGCGCATGCAGGTCTATAATTTTCAACATAATCTGTTACTTTAAATATTCCGGTGCCTTTGGCATTTTATTAAAATCTTCTTTTTGATGTTGTACATATACTTTGGCATTCTTCTCCTTTGCAAAGGCTTCAAAAGCATCCATACTTGCCAAGGTTTGTGCTACATCATAATTAAAACTGGGAACTCTTTTGTGCTCCCTATTTTCGTAAAGGTGATACAAGTCCCCAGTTAACAGCGTAGGTCCGTTTTCGGGTAAATCCAAAAACAGTACTTGATGCCCGGGAGTGTGTCCCGGCATGGATTTCATAATCACGGTTCCATCCCCAAAAACATCATAATCTCCTTCTATTTTTTGAATTTTGTCCAATTCTTGAATTGCCTCATAAACTCCCTCTCCACTATTTTTAACTTCCTCGCTCGTAATAAAATCATACTCCGGACCTTGAACCAACCAAGTGGCATTTTTCATGGTGTTTGCATGCCCGCTATGATCAAAATGCGTGTGCGAAAGTGCCATGTAATCAATATCATCAGGGGTCATTCCTATTTTTTTCAATTGATTGACCACGGAATCCTTTCTAGAAACAGTAAACGCTCCTGAAGGATCCGTATACTCGGGCTGACCTACCAACATTTGTGGTAAACCGGCATCCCACATTAAAGTCCCTTTAGGATGAACGATTACGTAAAAAGGATCGGCAAACTCCTTGGTCTGACCTTGATACGTGGTGTCTTGGGAAAATAGCTCCAAGTTATTGACCATCACCGTACCTCCATCAAACGTATAAAGTTTAATCTCTGGTGCAGGTGCCTCGGCAACCTCGGCTTTCTCCTCTTTCTTGGTTTCCTTACAGGAAAGGAATCCAATTAAAACTGCAGTAAATAAGAAAAATCTTTTCATAAATTTCTACTATAACTCATTAAAAAAGAACAAGGAATGACCTCTAGACTGTGCTCGAGAGGCATCCTGTAACCATTTATCCTACTGAACCTTCTAAACTGATTTCCAATAATTTTTGGGCCTCAACGGCAAATTCCATGGGCAGCTTGTTCAATACCTCCTTACTAAATCCGTTTACAATCAAGGCTATGGCCTTTTCCGTATCGATACCACGTTGATTGCAATAGAAAATTTGGTCTTCCCCAATTTTACTGGTTGTGGCCTCATGCTCTATTTGAGCGGTTTTATTTTTTGCTTCTATGTACGGAAATGTATGGGCTCCACATTCGTTGCCCATCAACAAGGAATCACATTGTGAAAAGTTACGTGCGTTGTCCGCACGACTATTAATCTGTACCAGACCCCTGTAACTATTCTGTGATTTTCCTGCCGATATCCCTTTTGAAATGATGGTACTCTTGGTGTTTTTGCCCAAGTGAATCATTTTAGTTCCTGTATCCGCCTGTTGGTAATTATTAGTAACCGCAATGGAATAAAACTCGCCAATGGAGTTGTCCCCTTTTAGGATACAGGAAGGATATTTCCATGTTACCGCAGAACCTGTTTCCACTTGGGTCCAGGAAATTTTGGCATTCTTCTCGCAAAGTCCACGCTTGGTCACAAAATTATAAACCCCACCTTTACCATCTTTGCCTCCGGGAAACCAGTTTTGGACCGTGGAATATTTTATTTCAGCATCGTCCAGGGCAATAAGCTCCACGACGGCCGCATGCAATTGATTCTCGTCCCTCGATGGAGCGGTACACCCTTCCAAATAACTTACATAACTCCCTTCATCGGCTATGACCAGCGTTCTTTCAAACTGTCCTGTGCCCGCCTGGTTTATTCTAAAGTAAGTGGACAGTTCCATGGGGCAGCGCACTCCTTTTGGGATGTAGCAAAAACTACCATCCGAAAAAACAGCGGAATTCAAGGCCGCATAGAAGTTATCCTTTTTGGGGACTACTGTGCCTATGTATTTTTTTACCAATTCGGGATGTTCCTTTATCGCTTCGGAAATAGAACAAAAAATGATTCCTTTCTCGGCCAAAGTCTTCTTGAACGTAGTAGCTACCGAAACGGAATCCATCACGATATCCACAGCAACCCCTGCCAGTTTCTTTTGCTCGTCTATGGAGATGCCCAGTTTTTTGAACGTGTCCAATAATTCTGGATCTACCTCGTCCAAACTGTTGTATTTAGGCTTTTTGTTTGGTGCAGAATAATAGGAAATAGCCTGAAAATCGGGCTTTTTATACCTAACGTTTGCCCATTCCGGCTCCTCCATTTCCTTCCAGGCCTTGAACGCTTCCAAGCGCCACTGGGTCATCCAATCCGGTTCATCCTTCTTTTTGGAAATGGCAATAATCACTTCCTCGTTTAGCCCTATCGGAAGGGTATCCGATTCTATATCTGTATAGAAACCATATTCATACTCCTTGGTTTCCAGTTCTTTTTTTAATTCCTCTTCAGTATATGCCATAAATGTTCAATTAGACCGTTGTTCTTCAACAATTGTCAATTATAGTGAAAAACTCTCCCCGCATCCACAAGTGCGCTGGGCGTTAGGATTGTTAAAGACAAAGCCTTTTCCATTAAGCCCTCCAGAGTATTCCAAAGTGGTTCCCACTAAATATAAAAAACTCTTTTTGTCTACAATGATTCGTACGTCGTTATCTTCAAAAACCTTGTCCGTTTCGTCCATTTTATTGTCAAAGTTGAGCTCATAGGACAAACCGCTACAGCCTCCACTCTTTACGCCCACCCTAACATAATCCTTGGAAGCATCGAACCCTTCCTCTTCCAT
>JAUIGC010000283.1 GCA_030429835.1 Bacteroidia bacterium | reverse complement strand
GTTGGTTGTTGTTGGGCCAACGAGCCCATGGTTAGCCCCATAAGGGCCATTGTTGTGAACATAGAGTATTTCATTCGTAAAAGTGCTTACGAATAAAAGGGGCTATTATTCTGAATTAAACTTGATTTTTTGTCCAACTAAGGACCTTGATAATCCAAATGTGGCGATTGCCATCCCTTGGCGGCATTACCCGCCCAGGTTCATTGGGTATAATCTCAGCTTCCTCCATTTTAGGATTCGGCACCCCTTTGAGATGGGGCAAATGTAAACCAGTTTTTCTAAATTAAGTAGGTTGTTTCCAAAAAAAATGATGCTGTACCAAGGAGATTTTGGAATAAAAAAAAGGAGCCGCCTGAGCAACTCCCTTCACAACCAACCAAAAAATAACTTTTCTAAACTTTCTAATAACCATAGAACCAGTTTTCTAAAATAAGAAGGGTCCCATTATAATTATCGGGGAAGCGAGTTCAATTCAAAATCATAGTTCATTTGTTGGTTCCCTCATAGTTAATAGTTAGTGTTTCTATAAAGGTTCATTTATATTTTCAATGGGTTCCCCCATATTAATTTTCTCTTTTACATTTAGTAAGACACACAAGTAAATGGAAGGTCACTTTTAGAAAGAAAAAAATAGAACTGTGGTATCATGGAGCCAATACCTTCATGTTGATTCAAAATGAAGATTTAACACCCCTTTAAAACTCATAATCTGATTTAGTTCGTAACTAGTATGAATGGAAACGTCCAAGAACAAGTTTACCTTTAAAATTGTCGTTAGTTATCTCTTGCTACTGGTTTTGGCTGGAATTGCTACTTATTTTGTGTATTCTGAAGTAGGTTCATACCTGAAGAAAGAGGTGGGTGAAAATGGTGATTCCAAATTACTAAGGACCGGTTCTTTAATAACACAACTCTATGAAGCGGAGGGATTATCCAAACTTGCATTACAGTCCAAGGAGAAAAAGGATTTTGATAATTACATTCTCAAGACAGACTCCATTACCAAAGACATAGACCAATTAAAAATCTCCACTACAAGTGACTATCAAAAAAAGCTATTGGACAGCCTTCAAATACTATTGGAAAGGAAAGTAGCCAACAATAAAGTTTTAAGAACACTTAAAACGAAAGATAAGACTAGTACTGCCATACAAAAGGCCTTGAAAGAGTTTGACCAATTAGAGGAATCCTTGGGAGTTATTACACCAAAAGGTATAGCGCCCAACATAGACGAATTATCACCAAAAGCACAGTCGGTTATAAGGGATATAGCAAAATACTTAAATGAAAATGTACCTGAAAATAACAATGCAGAAAACGCCTTAGAGGCCGATAGCGTTTTACAAGCTTCAAAAGCTCTTCTGGAGGAAGTAGAAAAGGAGAACAGAATCAATGAAAACAGTTTAGCCGTTAGGGAAATAACCATTATTAAAACAGATCTGGAACTGTCTCAACAACTGCGAAGTATTCTTACTTCCTTTGAACAGGAAATTTTGGTAAACACTATCAATGAGAACATTAAGAAAGAAACTGCCCTGAAAAGAAGTATAAGATTGGCTATTATTGCCGCGATTCTTGGCTTTATCGTGGTAGGTATATTTATTTTTATTCTAAACAGGGATTTTTGGAAGGCAAGTCTTTATCGGCAAAAACTGGAGAAAGAAAAAAAATATTCCGAGGCACTTTTAAAGAGTAGGGAACAACTTTTAGGAACCGTGAGCCATGACCTAAGGACACCGCTTAATGCCATCATAGGATATACACATCTCCTGGAAGATTCCGATATTTCCCAAACCCAGAGCAGGCATCTTGAACATATTAAATCCGCCACAGATTATGTAAACAATTTGGTAAACGACCTACTTGATTTTTCCCAATTGGAAGCCGGTAAGATGACTCCGGAGAAGGTTCCTTTTTCACTATATTCCCTACTGATGGAGACGGTAGAGGATTTTAGGACCATACATGAAAAGAAAGATTTAAATACCACACTCCATATTGACAAGGCCCTTAAAAGGGCCATTATTAATGATCCTATCAGAATCAGGCAGATTGTTTCAAACTTGTTGGGAAATGCTTACAAATTTACCAACCAAGGAGAAGTTCGTTTAGAGGCCTTACCATGTGACCATGGAAAAAAAGTAAAAATCATCATATCTGATACCGGGATTGGAATTTCAAAAGATGAGCAGCAACAAATCTTCAACGAATTCACACAGATCAAGGACAAAGATTTAAAAAAGTATGGTGGATATGGTTTAGGATTGACCATCTCTAAAAAGCTGACGGAATTATTGGGAGGGACCATTAGCCTAGAGAGCGATTTGGGAAAGGGCAGTACATTTACCTTAGAGTTGCCCGTAACATATTCCAAGGAAAAGGAAGGACTAAGACCTAAGGAGGTTCGGGAGTTTCCGCTTGCTGGCTTTAAAATACTAATTATTGACGATGACCCTTCTTTTTTACAATTGTTGGGAGAGATGCTAAAAAGTGAAAACATAAAGACACATCTCTTTACAGATTTTCATCAAATAAAAAAAGACAGTCCTTTAACCTATGACTTGGTCCTAACGGATATTGAAATGCCCCAAGCTACAGGATTTGAGGTCGTAAAAAAATTAAAACAGGAATCGTATTTTCATTACAAGGACCAACCGATTGTTGCCATGACGGGCAGACGGGATATCAATAAGACTTTGTTTATGGAGAAAGGATTTAATGATGTTCTTATAAAACCATTTACAAAAACTGAAATCCTGAATACTGTATATGGATTGATATCAGCACCTAAAAAGGAAGATGTCATTACCATCGAGAACGAGAACCACAATACTTCTGTGTTCCAACTTACATATGTAAAATCCTTTTTAGGTGATGACGAGAAATCCATTCAAGAAATTTTAAAAACATTCAGGGAAGAGAGTTCAAGAAATTTGGAAGAACTGGAACACGCCCTAATTGCCAAGGATTACAAAAGCTTAGGGGCAATTGCCCATAGAATGCTTCCTATGTTCCGCCAATTACAAATTACTTCATGTATACCGATACTGGAAAAGTTTGAGAAAAACAATGAAGAGAACCTCAAAACAATGGCCCT
>JAUIGC010000282.1 GCA_030429835.1 Bacteroidia bacterium | reverse complement strand
CGTTTCCTTACTCATGTAAGCTCGTAATCTTTTTCTATAGGTATCTAATGTGTCAAAAAAATCACATAAAGAGACTATAAAATTTTCGGAATTGGATTTATTTAGATGATATACAACAAAATAAGGCTCCTAACGTTTTTTTAAAAAATCCAATCAATGCAATATTTAAACAGAGAAATTGAGGCACTTACAAAACGAAAAAAGTCCATTTCCTTGGTAAAAAATGAAATTTCCTGTGGAATCTTTCAGGATGTTGAAAAACTTCCAAAGAAGGAAGATGAAACCAATTCGTAACGGTGTTAATCAAACAAGGAAAGGTCCAAACCCGGAATTAGGTTAAGGGCATTTTCGAAGTATACCTTTTTAAGTACTTCGTCCGGAAGGTCAAGACCGTACATAGCCCAAAAAGCGTGATACTTTTTATAGTAGGGAAAATATTCGTCGTTACTTTCCAATACCCTAAAATAGGTAGGAAACTCCTCTGGTTTCCAGCTATCCTTACCAAATAAAATTCTATCCTGATATTTAATAAAGAAGGCCCTTGCATTTTGTGGTTGCCGGCCCAATTCCGCTATAACCGCCGAAATACCAACGTTCATATTGGGAATCTCATCAAGCAATTCCCCCAATTTTCCCAGATTATTGGCATGCCACCCCATATGTGCATTAATGAATTTTGTGTTGGGATGTTTTCTAAAGACATTGTGTTGTTCCTGTATAATTTGTTCCCAAGGCGCAGGATCTGTAGCGGACCTTTTTCTTCTTGGATGTGTTTTTAACTCCAACCATCGCTCATTTTTACTATCCATATCGTCCCAAAATGATTTTGGGTCAGCGGCATGAATCAGAACTGGAACCCCCATTTCCCCACATTTGGCCCAAATAGGGTCTAGTCGCGAATCATCTATGGCCAATCTCTTACCCGATGCATCCTTATAGCGAAGCCCCAAGCTTTTAAAAATTTTTAAGCCCTTGGCGCCGTTTTTAATATCTTTTTCCAATTGGTCGGCTGCTTTTTTACCCCAATCAGGGCCATCTACGCCTTCAAAATCTACATTGGCAAACACCACAAATCTATTGGGATAACTTTTGTTGATATTGTCCACTTTTTCCTTTAGGCTTTCTCCAGAACCACCACTTAGATTTACCATAATGGCCTCGTTCAAGGATTCCATATCCGCCAATAAGCTACCCAATTTATTAACGGACATATCCCTTTGATGGCTATGGACATCGATAAAGGGAAATTTTGCTTTATAAATTTCCTTGCCGGGTACTACTAGGGTGGAATTGGGATTGTATTCCTCAAATCCCATCTCTTGGGCCGTTAACTCGGTTGCGGATTGAAAAAATACGAGAATTATCAAAAGTGTTTTACAAAAGTTCTTCATGTATTTTATTTATGTGTTGTGAAATCTTTGGTACAATTTTTCATATTCTGCAGGAGTATCAATATCCTCTAATAGTTCCTGTGCATCCAATCCGAGAATATCATCCTTATAAGCTAGAAGGATGTCCTTCGCTCCCGTATCAGAATTCAACTGAACTAGTTCGTGACAAATAGATTTGTTAAAAATTGCAGGGACCCCTACTCTATTGGTATAGCTACTTGCAATTATACTGTATTTTTTAGTTTTAAATTGATCAATAAGCCTTTGGAGATATACTGAGGTAATCAGGGGCTGGTCCCCCAAGCAAATAAGAATCCCATCAACTGCATGATTGGTATTTAATACATGGCCTACGCCTATTGAAATACTGTTCCCCAAACCTTTTTCCCAAGTAGGGTTTTCAATCACATCATACTTTTCATCATCAAAATGCAGCATCGGTCTTATTTTGTCCGAATTCGCCCCCAAGACCAAAACCAACTGGTCCGGGTCAACTTCTTTTACGGTTCGCAAGGCATGTTGCAATAAAAAGCTGTCTTTCCAAGGTAATAGTTGCTTTATTTTACCCATTCTGGAAGATTGTCCCGCCGCCAAAACAACAACTGCTATGTTCAAAGATTGGCTCAATTATGAATCCCTTCTTTTTTATTTTTCAACATCATAGGTTCCTGATTTCGTATCACAGCCAGAATTTCGGCTATTATGGCTATGGCAATTTCCTCCGGAGCCTCGGCACCTAGATTTAAACCCGCTGGGCCATGGATTTTATCAAAAAAATCAAAATCATCATCGGGATATAATTCAATGTATTCATTGAACAATTTTTCCCTTCGTTTTGAAGGTCCAAGTAATCCAAAATACATGGGATTACATTCCTTCACCCTATGGAGATACTTCAAATCCTTTACATAGCTGTGTGTCATTAACACCAATGCGGTTTGATCATCGATTTTTTCAACGGGTACTTCTAAGGGTTCTACGTTCCATAGTTCATCGATTCCGGGGAAGTCAGCTATCGTCTTTCCTTCGGCGGGCACAACGCTTACAGAAACTTCCCAGCCCATTTCTAAAGCGATTTTGGATAGTTTCACCGCATCATGCTCCCCGCCAATAATAGCAAGCTTATAACAAGGATTTAGGACTTGTACGTAGGAAAGATGATTATTTTCTTCTGATATGCTGTTCAGGGATATTCGTTCTTTTCCAAAAACAAAAACGGAACCCATATCTGGATACTCACCATATTCCTTCTCATAATAGGAGCAGATAGAAAAAGATATTCTATTCTGAATTGTCTTGTTGAATTCTTGAACCAACTCCCTACTGGGTTCAAAAGGCTCAATTAAGATATAAAGGATTCCTTCGCATCCTAAACGGTACCTACCGTCATAGGTCATTACTTTTGGGCGTCCCGTTTTAAAGACACTGGCAGATTGAAATAGGACTTCCTTCTCTACGCATCCACCACTTACCGCACCAACCATTTCTCCATTTTCGCAAATTAACATGCGCACACCAGGTCTCCTATACGAAGAACCGTCCAAGGCAACGACCGTGGCCAATACTGTTTTTAGACCTCCAGTATGGATCTCCTTATATTCCCTGAAAATTTTTTTTAGTTCGTGGGTCATCTTAAACCAAGGGATAATGTAATTTTGTCCTCCAAAATAAGGAAATTACCTATTCCCTCCTGTTTTTTAAAGGGAAG
>JAUIGC010000281.1 GCA_030429835.1 Bacteroidia bacterium | reverse complement strand
TCATGTAGACCTTCCAAGCATCGGAACCACTTTCACGTCCTCCGCCAGTTTCCTTTTCACCACCAAAAGCTCCTCCAATTTCAGCACCAGAGGTTCCAATGTTGACATTGGCTATACCACAGTCACTTCCCGCAACGGATAGAAATTTTTCCGCTTCGCGCAAATTATTCGTCATAATGGCGGATGAAAGTCCTTGAACCACATCATTCTGTATTTTTATGGCATTTTCTACATCCCCTGAATACTTTAACAAGTAAAGTACGGGAGCAAAGGTTTCATGTTGAACAATTTCAAACTCGTTCTTGGCCTCTGCAATGGCCGGCTTTACATAACAGCCACTTTCGTAGCCCTCTCCTTCTAAGACACCACCCTCAACAATAAGGTTGCCACCTTCTTCAACAACCTTTTGTAGGGCTTGTTTGTAAAGTGAGACTGCCTCAGTATCAATTAAAGGGCCAACATGATTTTTTTCATCCAAAGGATTGCCTATTCTTAATTGGTTGTATGCGGATACAAGTGCTTCCTTAACCTTGTCATAAATAGATTCATGGATAATCAACCTCCTAGTGGAAGTACATCTTTGCCCTGCAGTACCTACCGCTCCAAAAACGGCCCCAATGACGGTCATTTTTATATCTGCATCCGGAGTAACGATAATGGCATTGTTGCCGCCCAATTCCAATAAAGATTTCCCGAGTCGGGAAGCTACGGCCTGCGCGACAATTTTACCCATTCTAATGGAGCCTGTAGCGGAAACCAAAGGAATTCTTTTATCATGTGTCATCATTTCGCCAACGTGGTAATCACCATTGATCAAACACGAAATCCCTTCTGGCAAATCATTTTCCTTGAAAACGGCCGCTGCAATATTCTGGCAGGCGATACCGCACAAAGGTGTTTTTTCCGATGGCTTCCATACACAGACATCTCCGCATACCCAGGCCAAGGCCGTATTCCAGGCCCAGACGGCCACGGGAAAGTTAAAGGCAGAAATTATTCCCACAACTCCCAAGGAATGATATTGCTCGTACATTCTATGTCCGGGGCGTTCGGAATGCATAGTGAGACCATGCAACTGTCTTGATAGGCCTACTGCAAAATCGCAAATGTCTATCATTTCCTGAACTTCGCCCAACCCTTCCTGATAGCTTTTGCCCATCTCATAGGAAACAAGTTTCCCCAGAGGCTCTTTTAAATCTCTTAGCTTATTTCCAAATTGACGTACAACTTCACCACGTTGGGGGGCCGGTATTTTTTTCCAAATTTTAAAGGCTTCCGTTGCCTTTTCCATTACCTTTTCGTAATCCGTTTTACTGGTGGATTTTACCTTGCTGATCAAAGAACCATTGACCGGGGAATAGGATTCTATAATATCCCCCGAAGCAAAATTTTCTGACCCGGTAGAAGAGCCATTGTTAATATCCTGTATTCCTAGGGCCGATAAGGCCTCTTTAATCCCAAAATGCTTTTCAATATCTGACATTTGTAACTTTTTTACACTCTAATGTTATATTTAAACAAAAATACAAAGAATAGTTTGCTCCTTACAAACCAAATTTGACAGCTAACCATAAGATTATTCCCAATACTGCTGGGAGTCCCTGAACAAAGAATATTTTTTTGGAAACGGAAACTGCCCCATAAATTCCTGCTATAAGGACACAGGACAAAAAGAACAGGGCAATGTTAGCAGACCATTCATAGGAAGAAATGGTTAAGGACCAGAACAAACCTGCCGCCAAAAAACCGTTGTACAATCCTTGATTGGCAGCCATGTTTTTGGTGGGTTCAAATAAATCATCAGGAAAATTTCGGAATACCTTTTTAGCCTTGGTGGTCCAAGCAAACATTTCCAACCATAAAAAGTAACAATGCATTGATGCAACCAAAACCGTAACTACTTTAGCCAGGATTAACATTACTCTTCCTTTGCGATGAAACGTTCGTCAACGGGCATAACCGTACCACATTTGTCACAGGTTCTTAATTCCTCTGAACTATAAAAATGTTTAAAGTGGGCAAAAAAGTCCTTTTCTATGTCGTTCAAGGTAAAGTATGCCTCATAAAGTTTATGGTTACAGTTATCACAAAACCATAGAAGTCCATCATCGACGTTCATGTCCGCCCTCTTACGCTCAATGACCAGACCAATGGAGTGCTCATGCCTAACGGGGGAATGGGGCACTTTTGCTGGATGAAGGTACATATCGCCCGGCCCCAATTTCATAGTCTTTTTTTGTCCATCTTCCTGAATGTGAACCTCAATATTACCCTCTAACTGATAAAAAAGTTCTTCTGTTTCGTTATAATGGTAATCTTTTCTAGCATTTGGTCCCGCCACGACCATGACAATGTAATCCCCGGCATCTTTATAAAGGTTTTTATTGCCAACAGGTGGCTTTAGGGTATCTCTATTTTCTTCTATCCACTTAGTTAGATTGAAAGGAGGTTTTATGGCCATTTTGATTGTTTTCTTAAAGGTAAAAAAACTCATCTACTAATTATGGATTTGCATAAAAAAACCCTTGCAATTGCAAGGGTACGTAATTTGTAAAACACCAATATTTTAACGGATAAAAATCTGTGTAAAATAAAGATCGCCTTTAGAATTTGCTTTAACGTTTAGTGCGGAGTGGGTAAAGTCACCTTCCATATTGATTCTGTGCTTTGGGCTACCCAACCATGCAGTAAAGGCCTCCTCAGGAGAATTATAGTCTTTAGCAACATTCTCCGATACCTCGGTGGCTCCTGTTTTAGCGGAAATATTTTCTGCGCGTATATTAAAATTAGTATGGCTTATTTGCCCCTTAGATATCATATAATCATTATGTTCACTTGCCTGTTGATAACTCGTTATTTCAAATTGAAGTTCATTTAGTCCAATTGATAGTCTATGTTCGTTAACTAGATCGAATAATTCATTTTCGAATTCAGTCTGAATATTCTGGGACGCTGAAAGGCTCAAATTATTTTGTTCGCCAATTTCAAAATACTCCGTTTTAGTACAGGATTGAAACAAAACCAAAGCTAGGAATACTCCTAATATGTCATGCTTTTTCATTCGGGGGAATGTTAAGAATTTAAGGCAAAAATAAAGGAGGGATAA
>JAUIGC010000280.1 GCA_030429835.1 Bacteroidia bacterium | reverse complement strand
AAAGGAATGGATTGTTCCGGACTACTTTATGTTTCATTTAGTGAACACGATGTGAAACTTCCAAGGACTTCTATACGCATGGCGGAAGAGGGCAAAAAGATAAGGGTAAAGGATATTGAAAAAGGAGATCTCTTATTTTTCAAAACCAGTAGAACCTCAAGAAGAATCAATCATGTGGGTATGGTAGTAACGGTTGAGGATGATGAAATCAAATTCATTCATGCATCCACCTCTAGAGGTGTAACCGTTTCCTCTTTACGCGAAGGTTTCTGGAACCAGGCCTTCGTAAAGGCCACCAGAATACTATAGCATGAAATTGCTAGCGTATGCCCCTATTAAGCTTTCGCTATTACTAATTCTAGGTATTTTATTAGGTTATTTTTTTCCGGTACCCCTAGGGTATTCCTTCTGCTTCTTACTTATAAGCATGTTCGTTCTTGGGTATTTCTTTGTTAAGAAAAAGAATACAGGTTTAGGGTTTGAATTAGCTGCCGCCATAACGGTCATTTTTCTAGGGATATTTTCATTCACAGAATCACAACCCAATTACCACGATAGCCATTTTAGTAAAATTACAGAAACCTCTTTCCCTTTACTGCAGGTAAAAATATATGATGCACTTAAACCCAATACATTTTCACAATCGTATTTGGCTACGGTTTTAACGGTTGACGGTAAAAAAACCTCAGGAAAGATCCTCGTAAATCAATCCATAGATAGCACTTCCAACTCTTTTCAAGTTGACGATGAACTTTTCATACGATCAAAAATATTGAATATAAAACCACCATTAAATCCACATCAATTTGACTTTAGGAAATATATGCAGCATTTTGGGGTGTACCATTCCGTTAGGCTAACGCATGAAAATTCGTTCAGCTCCCCAAATCCCACCAGAACTTTAATTGGTCACGCGCAACAAATACGCTCCACTATCACTAAAAAGTTGTCACAAGAGCAATTTGGAAGGGAACAGTTATCCATCATTCAGGCTTTACTTTTGGGAGAACGGGATACCATTTCCCAAGAAACTTATACCAACTATGTAGATGCCGGAGCGGTACATATCTTGGCCGTCTCTGGACTCCATATAGGAATTTTGCTGCTTTTGATACAGTTTCTGCTAAGACCTTTAAACCTTCTTCCCCATGGCCGAATCTTGGTATTGGCAATAAGTGTGGTCCTTCTTTGGGGTTTTGCATTTTTGGCAGGCCTCTCACCTTCAATAATCCGGGCGTGCACCATGTTTACTTTTGTAGCCTACGCTATGTACCTGAACAGGCCTTCAAATAGCTTTAACATTCTGGCATTGTCCATGTTCTTCATATTGCTGGCCATCAACCCCAATCTATTGTTTCAGGTAGGCTTTCAAATGAGCTATGCAGCCGTTTTTGCCATTGTTTGGATATATCCCCTTTTACAGAAATGGTGGTTTCCTAAAAACAAAATAGTTCGGTATTTATGGCAATTGTTATCTGTAAGTGTTGCAGCTCAGTCGGGTGTTTTACCCATTAGTCTCTTTTATTTCCATCAATTTCCGGGCTTGTTCTTTATCTCCAATTTGCTCATTGTCCCTTTTTTAGGACTGATATTGGGAATGGGCATATTGATTATTCTTTTGTCTCTACTAGATATGGTACCCCCACCATTGATTTGGTTTTACAATGCGGTCATTGGACTCATGAATAAAATGGTAGGCTGGATTGCGGAACAGGAGGCTTTTGTCTTAAAATCCATTTCCTTTGATAACGTACAATTATTTCTTGGATACTTGATTATTGGCACCCTTATTTATAGCCTAACCAAGGTTGCTTATAAACGTGTTATGTACTTTTTGGGTTTAGTTCTAATATTTCAACTATATGTGATATTTCAAAATTATGAGTCGGGAGATAAGGAGGAAGCCATTATTCTACATCAAGTAAAAAATTCCGTATTATTCCATAGGAATGGAAAGACTTTAAACGTTATCTCCTCAGATTCAACAACTGCCATGCGCTTGGTTGAAAATTATAGGGTGCAAGAAAGAATCGACCAAGTTAATTACGCTTCGCTTAAAAATAGCTATACGATTGAAGGAAGGTCCTTACTGATAATTGATAGCACAGGGATTTATACCCAATCGGACCCCAATTCCATGTATGTAATAACACAATCCCCAAAAATAAACCTTGAAAGGTTTATTCAACAATCCCAACCCAAGGAAATCATTGCTGACGGAAGTAATTACCCAAGCTATATTGAAAGGTGGGAAAAAACCTGTATAAAACATAAAATCCCATTTCACTATACGGGGGAAACGGGATATTACGTTTTTAAATAAGTTTATTTAATGGTCGGCCAGTTCAAAATCCTCAGCCTCTTCGTCAGAGATTTTAGATTCACCATCCTCCGCTCCATGAGCCAATCTTTTTAAAGGTTTCAACATAACAATAACAAGAACGCCTATTAAGCTCCAGATTACGGCTATGCCTGTAAATATTTCAAATTCCCCCAGCTCCTGCGATGCCTGACCTATTAAACCAGCAACTTTATTCCCCAATCCTGTGGCCGCCCAATACAATCCCATAATGATGGATGCATATTTTAGAGGAGCTAACTTAGTAATATAGGATAAAGATACAGGTGAGGCGCAGAGTTCTCCAATGGTATGTAAAAGGTAAGCTAAAATTAACCAGTACATGGCAGAAGATCCATTGGCTTCATATTCTAACGAAGCGGCACTCATAAAGCCAAATCCCAAAGCCATAATTATTAACCCTACGGCAATTTTAAACATAGAGGAGGATTCCCTTCCCTTTTTTCTCCACTTCAACCAAAATGCTCCTACAGCTGTAGCGAGAGTAATTATAAAAAATGAATTTACGGATTGAAAAACAGAGGCCGGGATTTCAAAAAGACCAAAAAAGTTCCTATCAGTTTTTTGTGAGGCATATAGATTCATAAGTCCGCCTGCCTGTTCAAAAGCCGCCCAAAAAAGGATAATCAACAAAAATGAAATCAACAATACCTTTATACGGTCCTTCTCTATTTTTGTCAATGGTCTATCCAAAATTTCACGGTCCTTTTCATTTTTCCTACTTATGAGATTTCCAACATTCTTCAAATACTTTTGTC
>JAUIGC010000054.1 GCA_030429835.1 Bacteroidia bacterium | reverse complement strand
GAGTTATTGGTATATACCAGCTTTTGGGTTCCGGTGTACTGGTAATTTTCAACATCCATGTTTACATTCATGGTATAGTCTACATGTTGTTGCCAATAATTTGTCTGATTTTGGGCATAGGAAAAGGAGCCTATGACCAAAATTACTAAAGCAGAAAGAATTAGTTTCCTCATTTTGTCTGTGTTCTTAAATTATAATTCTAGTTGACCGCTGCTTACCTTGCTTGCCATGATAAGTGCATTGTAGGCATTTACTATTTTACCTGAAGTTGATATTTCACCAAGACCAGCACTTTTTGTGTTATCACCACCCAAAATCACCTTGGTTTTTACCGGTAAGCCGGAGTTAAGGATAATTTTCTTTACCTGTTTGGCACTTAAGTTAGGATACTGTGATAGTATTAAGGCTGCAACACCGGCTACGGCAGGTGCGGCCATGGAGGTTCCAGGGGAATATTCATACGTGTTGTTGGGATAGGTAGAATAGATATCGGTACCAGGGGCAAAAACATCCACATTAATTTTTCCGTAGTTGGAATAGGAAGCCACTAGCTCTGAACCATAGTTGGGATCTAAGGCCCCTACGGTAATGACATTGTCCGCAAATTCCGCTCCATTGTTTATTTGATCATTGGGGAAATTTGGATTTGAAGGATCATCTAGGTTTGCACCGTCGTTGCCCGCAGCATGCACGAATAACACATCATTGTCTGCAGCATATTTTATGGCGTCATATACCCATTGCGCATTGGGCGAATAGGATTTTCCAAAGCTTCCATTGATAATTTTAGCACCATTATCAACCGCGTACCTTATTCCGCGCGCTATGTCCTTGTCATACTCGTCTCCATTGGGAACAGCCCGGATACTCATAATCTCGACATTATTGGCCACACCATTGGCCCCAAGGCCATTGTTCCTTTCCGCCGCAATGATTCCGGCCACATGGGTGCCATGACTTTCATCATCAACCCTATTCTTGGGATTGCCGTTTCCGTAATCCGTATCGTTGTAATCGTATGGGTCATCACCAACAATTTCCCTACCATTAAAGTCCTTGTTGAGGTTGTAATTAAGCTGTTCCGTAAAATATTTAATACCCTCACCTAGCTCTTCAATAACCTCTGGAATGGTATCCTTAAAGGAATACATTTGCATTAACACCGCTTTGTTACGCTGCATTGCTTCGGTTTTAGCTTCAATACCGGCGACATCTTCCTTAGAATAATTTTCCTTTCCAAGAAACTCCTTTACCTCTGCATCCGCATTTTTAACGGCCTGTAAAATTTGCTCATATCGCTCCTTGTTCTGCTGGGCGCTTGCATATTCTTCGGATAATTTTGCCTTTGCTTTCGCTAGGGTGGTTTGGTCACCAATGTTCAAACGTATCATTCGAACATATTCAAGCTGCTCGTTGTATGACTCTCCCAAGAAATTATATCCATGGATATCATCCACATAACCATTGTTGTCGTCATCTTTATTGTTCCCTGGCTTTTCGTCCGTATTGGTCCAAATAACCCCGTCCAAATCTTCATGGTTTAGGTCAATTCCTGAGTCGAGAACAGCAACAATAACCTTTTTTCCTTTTTTATTTTTGATGATTTCATCATAAGCTTTGTCAACACTCATTCCGGGAATGGTATCCGTGGCTAGGTCCAAATGCCCCCAGTTTTTCTTTTCTGCTTCGGTAAGGTCCGAAACCTTCAGGGGAACGGAATCAATATTTTCTACAGGTGTTAAAATTAGACCTCCAGTTCCCCCGCACCCAACTAGTGAGACGAAAGAAAGCACTAAGAATGATTTAGTAATTAAGCGTATCATATGTGATTTTAAAATTAATTTTTGGTGTTTTAGTTAAAGATTTCATCGAAGGTATAGGTTTGGTCCAACCTTACCCCTTTATCCGTTTTTTTAAGCGTACAAAGCTGATTGTGCGCATCGTGCTCAAAGAAGAGAAAATAGTTTTTTTCCGCAGCTTCATTTAGAAAGTTTTCTTTTTCGGACAAAGTCAGCAAAGGCCTTGTGTCATAACCCATAACATATGGCAATGGTATATGTCCTACTGTAGGAATTAAATCGGCCACAAAAACCAGTGTTTTACCTTTGTATTCAATAAGCGGCAACATTTGTTTTTCTGTATGCCCATCAACAAAATAGATGCCAAAGCTAAATTCTGGACTATTTTTATAAAAGGAAGAGCCATGGCTTTCAACAAAGCTTAATTGACCACTTTCTTCCATGGGCAATAAATTTTCCGACAAAAAGGAGGCCTTTTCCCTGGCGTTTGGGTTTGTGGCCCATTCCCAATGATTTTTATTGGTCCAAAAACGGGCATTTTTAAATGCAGGCTCATATCCTGTTCTATTCTTGTTCCACTGAATACAACCACCACAATGGTCAAAGTGAAGATGTGTCAGAAATACGTCGGTAATATCTTCTTTGCCAACCCCTAATTGGTGTAATGATTTTTCTAAGGAAAAATCACCCCAACGATGGTAATGTCCAAAAAATTTATCGGATTGTTTATTGCCAAGCCCTGTATCTATTAGAATAAGCCTGTTGTTTTCCTGTATTAACAGACTTCTGGCAGCAATATCAATTAAATTGTTGTTATCTGCTGGATTTGTTCTTTGCCAGAGCGTTTTTGGCACCACTCCGAACATGGCCCCTCCATCTAATTTAAAATTTCCACTCTCAATAGGATATAGATTCATGAATCTATTAGGTAATAAAAAGTATAAGTTTGGAAAATTAATTAAAATGATTAGGAAAAACAGGTTGTTTAAGAGTTTTTAACTTGAAAGGTCCATTATAACCCAAAAAGAAAAGCAAAGTTCTTAAAGCATCTATTGGGTGTATAGGGCCTTTATGTCCCATTAATCAATAAGTCCTCTATATTATGGTGGGCCAAGGGCTTGGAAAGATGTTTCTCTATTTCCCGATAACTCTCAGAGCGTTCTAGGTCCTTTGGGTTTATGGAGGAGCTTAAAACGAATACCCTACATTTGGCCTTGGCTTCTTCGGGCAGGCCCTTATAATTTTCTATAAACTCATAGCCATCCATTTCGGGCATTCTAATGTCCAAAAAAATAATGTCTGGAAACTCATCAGGATTTTCTTCAATTTCCTTTAAATAATCAAGCGCCTTGACCCCAGATGTTTTTACTACAACATCCGTTATACGTGTAGACTTTGAAATAATGGCCTTGTTGATATAGTTGTCTATTTCAGAATCATCGATCAATAATACTTTCATATAGTTTCTTTAATCTTTAGGATAATAATTAGGCAATGTTAGAATGAAGGTAGAACCTATTCCAGGTTTGGATTCAAGCGCAATAGTCCCTCCTAGTTTTTCCATTATTTCCTTTACAATGAATAGCCCAATCCCGGAGCCCATTTCGCTTGTTGAATCCCGGTAGAACATATCATATATTTTCTCATGGCTCTTCTTTTTTATTCCTATGCCGTTGTCCTTGATTTCTACGACGGCGTTTTCTCTTGTTGTCTCTACGTTAATCCGAATGTACGGTGCGGATTTCTTAGGATCATAATATTTTATGGCATTGGACAAAAAATTGTTCAAAAGAACGGAAATACTCTTACTGTCCGAGTAAAATTTAGAACCGATATCAATTTTTGTCGATATGCTAATTTTATTGGTGTTCTTAAGATACCATAAATCCTCCAATACCTTTTCTATCAAGATGTTAAAATTCACTTCTTCTTTTTTAAGGCCCAAATGTTTATTTCTGGAATAGGCTATAATATCTCCTATAAATCCATCCAAACGCATGATGGAGTTCTCCATCATCACCAGTCTTTCAACCACCACCTCCCTTTTCTCGTCAATTTTCATTATGTTCAATAAGCCTAATAATGAGGACAATGGCGCCCTAAGTTCATGTGAGGCACTGTAAACGAAGCGATCTAGTTCAGAATTGGTCTTGATCAGTTCAGCGTTCTGTTTTTCAAGTCTTTCCTCGAACATTTTTGTTTCGGTAATATCGACTGCGGTACCTTGATAGGTGACTGGGTTCCCGTGGATGTCCGTAGTCACTTCCATTTGCACCCTAACGTGTTTTATGGATTTATCCCTGTGGACGATTCTATAGGAAAAGGAACTATTGTCCCTGTTGGAAATTTTGTTTTCAATGATTGCATCGTGCATTTCAAGATCATCTGGATGGACAAGTGTCTTTGAGAAGGGAACATCTATTTTTTTACCAGGTTTAACATCATATATTTCATACATCCTGTTGGACCAATCAATAATACCCGTTTTGAGGTCCCAGTTCCAATAACCTATTTTTCCAATGCGAATGGCAGCATCCATTTTATTTTGAAGGTCAAGTATTTCCCTTTCCGTTTTCTTTTGCTCCGTTAAATCGAAAGCGACCGAACCTATTCCAATGGGTTTATTGGTGGATTTGTCGTTTATAATGAAAGCTGAAAGTAGGGCGGGAATATTTTTATTTGTCTTAAAGTGCTTAAGATAACCTTCCCCGCTCCAGGTACCGCTCTTGAAAATTATGGGAAGATATTCGTCCCGTATAATTTCCTGCGCGTTTTCTGGAAAGAAATCTAACAGTGAAAGGGGCGCAATTGAATCTTCAGCGGATAAACCGACTAATTCCCGTCCATATTCGTTAAGATAAATAGACTTTCCATCTAACCCGGACAGACCAATAAAACCAGGGCTTTTTTCAACTACGGTCAGAAGTTTTTGATTCTCCTGTTCCGTATGCTTTTTCATACTTATATCCCTAAAGTATACGGTTAGTCCTTCTGGGGATGGATAAGCATGACTTTCTATCCACACATTATCCTTAGGATGAAAATGTTCTAGATGAACATCCTTCTGTTTTTTTAATGCGCTTTCCAATTCTAATTTTACTTTGGAGCCCAAAAGTTCTGGGAATGTTTCCCATAAATTTTTTCCGGTAAGTTCATGTTGGGGGTTTTTAATGAACTCCTTTGCCTTTGCATTGACATAAGTAAGGTTCCAATGGGTATCAACAGAAATAAATGCATCTGATATCCGCTCTGTCAACTCGCGATATTTTTTTTCGCTTGATATAATTTGTTCCTGGGCCTTCTTTTCCTTTGTGATGTCCAAATAGGTTGCCAGAATATATTTTTTGTCATCCACCTCATAAGTTTCCGCGGCAGTTGAAAAGTGAATTTTCCTCTTGTCTTTTGTATGAACAATTAGATCCATGGACAAAACCTTTCCATGTTTTTCAAGGGCTTTTAAAGCCTCCTCTCTCTTTGCTTTTCCGCCAACTATCTTATTTACAAGTGTTTCTAATGACTTTCCCCTAAAATCTTTACCAATCCCTAATTTTTCCAAAAAATAAAAGTTGGCGTCTACAAAATTTAGCTGCTCATCAAAGATGGCCATACCAATGGTTTTGCTATTAAAGGCTTTTTTGAACTTTTGAAGGTTGTCCAAAGCAGCGCGCTGCAATTCCTTTCTTATGGTCACATCCCTAACAATTCCCATGATGGTACCATTGGTCAACTTTTTGGCACTAACTTCACCATAAAAGGAAGACGTATCTTTCCTTAATAGTTCTCGCTCCGTTAATACGGCCTGGCCGGATTTTAACTCAGTGAATTTTAATGGAACTTTTGTTAAATCCTGTTCTGTGGCAAGGTCGCTAAGGTTTTTTTGAAGCAAATCTTTTTTGGGATAACCAAACATTTCAACCCCTTGTAAGTTGGCTTCTAAAATATTACCATCGAAATCCGTTATGAATATTCCATCGGATGCCTGTTCTATAAATGTCCTTAGTTTCTGTTCATTTTCTTTTAGAAGAAGTGTTTTTTGCTCTACTTTTTCTTTTAATTTTTTTGGCTGTTCAAGCATGAACTTGGTAAAGAAACCTGAGAGCAGCGCTATAAAAAAACCCAATCCTCCCAGCACATATAACCCATATTTGGAAGGATTTTTATTGGAAATAACGTGTAGTTTCCATTCCCCATTATAATCGCTAATGGAATTTTTGAGGGAATTTTCAGGAAAAGCACGGCTCGAGGAAAAGAATATTTTTTCTGATCCATCTGGGTTGGCTTTTGAAAGTTGATAAGAAAACGGACTGTTTTCCAAGGTATCCAAATGGATTTCAGACAATAATGAGCTAAGTTTAATTACTGCAGCTGCAAATCCGGCAAATTTACTTTGGTTATAAATGGGCGTACGGCATATGAACCCTGACCCTCCTTGTTTTAAATCAATGGGTCCAGAGATGTAGTATTTCCCTTTTTCGATGGTTTTTAGGGCCCCAGGTTTGCCAATGGAATCCGTCAAAATATTGAATCCCAAAACTTCGTTTCCTTTCAACGGGTACACATTCGTGATAACTCCAGTACTATCAACAAGTTCCAGGGCATCCACGCTTTTGTTAGTGCTAAGAATTAACTTTGAGATTTTTGAAAAATCTTCAGGAACGCCATAGTTTTCAACCAAAAAGCTTAAATTTTGTGTGCTTGAAAAGCCCTGTTCCAATACACCTTTCATTTCTCTTTCTACACGGTTAGCTGTTCTTCTCACCTCCTCTTCTTGGGAGTTTTTTAGGATAAGATATCTTTGATAAGTCGCATAATAGGCTAGGGAAAATACTAGTAGAAAGACAAGAAAACCTGATAAAAGCGGAGTGCTTAAGCGAAATATGTTAAAGGGACTACTTTTAAACATCATACCGGCACCTTGACTTTTGGTTAGTCATGCATCGAACTTTTGGCCACACTATCATTCATTGTATGGCCTTTATTAACTTAATTGTAGGTTTCAGGGGTGGTTTAAGCAAGTTTTTTTCACTTTGGGGAGCCAAGGCAAAAATAGTAAAGCATTTTATATTCTAGTGGTTTTATTTCAGAAAATGTAGGTAAAAAGTCACAAAATTTTCATATAACAAACTATTAATTGAAAATTATATTATTTGGGCAATTTTGGTAGGATGACCATGGATATAGAATTGAATGTAAATATTAGCTGCGGCGAGGTATTCGATTATCATTGTGTTCACAACTCCCTTTTAATTCTTATTTTTAGCAAAAAAGTAATCCATGCTAGAGCTGGCCGGAATCATCATTCTAGGAATAATTGCACAATGGGTCGCATGGCGTTTTAAATTGCCAGCCATATTACCCTTAATTTTAATAGGTCTTATAGTTGGGCCATTGTCTACCCTATATACTGCGGACGGCTCAAAGTTGATTGAGCCCATGTGGAACGGGGAAAAAGGACTATTTCCAGGAGAAGGTCTTTTTTATTTTGTTTCGCTGGCCATCAGTATCATTTTATTTGAGGGAGGACTTACTTTAAAACGTTCTGAGATTAGAAATGTTGGCCCGGTAATTACAAAACTAATAACGCTAGGAAGTATAGTCACTTTTTTTGCTGCTGCAGTTGCTGCGTATTTTATTTTTGGTCTTTCTTGGCAGATATCCTTTTTGTTTTCCTCTTTAATCATAGTTACTGGGCCAACGGTAATCACACCTATTTTGAGGAATATTCCTTTAAAAAAGGACGTTTCCGCTGTACTTAAGTGGGAAGGTATTTTAATTGATCCCATTGGTGCCTTGGCCGCGGTATTGGTTTTCGAATTTATCAGTGTTGGGGAAGGACAGGCCTACACGCAAACAGCCTTGGTGGAGTTTGGTAAAATTCTATTGTTTGGGTTTACCTTCGGATTCACATTTGCCCATGCATTGGCCTTTGTTATAAAAAAGAATTTTATCCCTCATTATTTGCTAAATGTGGTTTCTTTATCCGTTGTACTCTTGGTATTTGTAGAGTCGGATGTCTTTGCCCACGAATCCGGCCTTTTGGCCGTTGTGGTTATGGGGATGGTCTTGGGCAATATAGACCTGCCCAATATTAAGGAACTCCTATATTTTAAGGAGTCACTGAGTATTTTATTGATTTCGATTCTCTTTATCCTTTTAGCCGCAAATATAGATTTGGCAGATTTAGAACTTATCTATAATTGGAAAACGGTAGCTCTTTTTGCATCAATCATATTTATTATCAGACCCTTGGGCGTTTTTTTAAGTGCTATGGGGTCAAATCTTAAGCTAAACGAAAAGCTATTTATCAGCTGGGTAGGTCCAAGAGGTATCGTGGCAGCAGGTATTGCCTCGCTTTTTGGTTCCAAACTCCTTTCCAGGGGCGAACCTGGCGCGGAGTATATTACTCCTCTGGTCTTTATGATCGTTTTGGGAACTGTTTTGTTAAACGCCACTACCGCCAGGTTATTTGCCAAAACCGTGGGCGTTTTTCTAAAAAAATCGGAGGGAATTTTAATTTTGGGTGCCTCCAAGGTATCCAGACTAATTGGGGAATATCTTCAAAAGAACAATAGACATGTGGTATTGGTAGACAATAACCAAACCAATATCACTAAGGCAAAGAGCGTTGGCCTTGAAGCTTTTGTGGCCAATATTTATTCCGATTCATTGACCGATAATATTGAACTTAATGATATAGGATATCTCATGGCGCTAACAGGAAACTCGGATATTAACAAGTATGCCATTTCCAAGTTTGAAAAACAATTTGGCGAAAACGGTTCCTTTAGATTGGTGGATGCGGAAGAAATGAACGATCCGGAAAACAACCCCAAAGAGGGCCTCTTTTCCCATACGGACGATTTTATTAAACTCACTGAAACTGCCAGAAAAAATCCTGTAATACGTGAAATAGAAGTAAATGACACTGAACATTACGAAGGGCTCATTGAAATAACAAAGGCCGATACGGATGTTATTCCGCTGTTTCTAAAAACTCCGGACAATGTTATCAAAATTATTTCCGCTTATAGCAAGGATTTTACAGATATCCAGGAAGGTTCAAAACTGGTATACCTTGGAAAGGTCTTGCCCATAGACGAAGAATCTAAAAACAAGGATTCGGAGGCTGAAACTAAGGCCTAATACTTTGTAACGCCTTTTAGATTTATAGGGGATTAAAAGGAAATGATTAATCGTTCAATTTTAGAACGGCCATAAACGCCTGTTGAGGAATTTCTACATTACCTACTTGTCGCATACGTTTTTTACCTTTCTTCTGCTTTTCCAACAACTTTCTTTTCCTGGAAATATCCCCACCATAACATTTAGCGGTAACATCCTTTCTTAGGGCTTTAATCGTTTCCCTGGAAATGATCTTGGACCCGATGGCAGCTTGGATTGGAATATCAAATTGTTGCCTAGGAATGAGCTCCTTCAGCTTTTCACACATTTTTTTGCCGATGTTGGCCGCATTATCAAAATGGATTAGGGCAGACAAAGCATCTACCGGTTGCGCATTTAATAAAATATCTACACGCACTAGTTTCGATGCCCGCATACCTATCGGGGCATAATCAAAGGAAGCATAGCCCTTGGAAACCGTTTTCAATCGATCGTAAAAGTCGAACACTATTTCTGCCAAGGGCATATCAAAGTTCAATTCTACCCTTTCGGTGGTCAAATAGGTCTGGTTGGTGATCTGTCCTCTTTTTTCAATACAAAGCGACATTACGTTACCCACAAAATCGGCCTTGGTGATAATGGTAGCTTTTATATATGGCTCTTCTACCCTGTCAATGGTTGAGGGATCGGGAAGGTCACTAGGATTATTTACGATAATCGGGGTTTCCGGATCTTTTCGGGTATAGGCATGGTAACTAACGTTGGGTACCGTGGTAATTACGGTCATATCAAACTCACGCTCTAGACGCTCTTGGATAATTTCCATATGCAACATGCCCAAGAAACCGCATCTAAAACCGAAACCCAACGCAGCACTGCTCTCAGGAGTAAATACGAGGGAGGCATCGTTCAACTGAAGTTTTTCCATGGAAGAACGAAGCTCTTCAAAATCTTCCGTGTCCACAGGATAGATACCAGCGAAAACCATAGGTTTTACATCTTCAAATCCGCCTATAGGGTTTTTTGTAGGGTCATTGGCATCGGTGATGGTATCTCCCACCTTTACTTCCCTTGCATCCTTTATCCCCGTAATCAAATATCCCACATCTCCTGCACTGATCATGGTTTTAGGATGTTGAGTTAGTTTTAAGGTGCCTATTTCATCGGCATCATAACTCTTGCCGGTAGCTACAAATTTTATCTTTTGGTTTTTTCGAATGGTACCGTTGATAACCCTAAAGTAGGTTTCCACTCCCCGAAATGGGTTGTACACCGAATCAAATACCAAAGCTTGCAATGGCTCTTCCGTGTTGCCTTTAGGAGCGGGTATCCGCTCAATAATTGCCTTTAAAATTTCCTCTATTCCAATCCCTGTTTTTGCACTGGCAGGAATAACCTCCTCGGCCCTACAGCCCAAAAGATCAACAATATCGTCCGTAACCTCCTCAGGATTGGCGCTGGGCAAATCCACTTTGTTAAGGACGGGTATGATTTCGAGGTCATTTTCCAGGGCAAGATATAGGTTGGAAATGGTCTGGGCCTGAATACTTTGAGCTGCATCCACCACTAACAATGCGCCTTCACAGGCCGCTATGGAACGGGAGACCTCATAGGAAAAATCAACATGGCCCGGAGTGTCTATAAGGTTTAGGACATATTTTTCTCCGTTGTAGACATAGTCCATTTGAATGGCATGGCTTTTAATGGTAATACCACGCTCACGTTCGAGGTCCATATTGTCCAATAGCTGTTCCTTTTTTTCCCTTTCGGTAACGGAACCGGTGAAATCCAAAAGCCTGTCGGCCAAGGTACTTTTACCATGGTCAATATGGGCAATAATGCAAAAATTCCGAATGTTTTTCATAGCAACGGTTGAAAAATATAGTGCTTTAGGACATCGTTTTATACCATGTTTTAAAAGCAATTGCAAATATAATCTAATTTGTATGGACATTTTAAGTAGGTCCACTTAAATAAATAGGCAATATTCAGCCAAAAACAAAGCCTAAGGAACTATTTTGTAATAAAATGCAGTGATAATTTGTTAGATTTGGACTTCAACCCAAACTAAAAGTGAAACCACTACTGCTATTTTTCCTAGTTTTTCTAGGGTATGCCCATGTTGCGTTTTCCCAATCCCATCAACTTACCGGCACAGTAAGGGACGGGGTCGGTGAGGTGATTCCTTTTGCTTCGGTTTTTTTGTTACAGGCTTCGGACTCAACCATGGTCAAAGGAGTATCGGCAGATGAGAACGGAACATTCCTGCTTTCTGATATTGAACCGGGACTTTATATCGTTCAATGTTCCTACATTGGAAAAAGCTCCACTGGACTTGCTTTGGATATTCAATCAAATGTCAAGATAGGTGCATTGATCATTCCCCAACAAGCCGAGCAACTGGATGAGGTGGTCGTGGTATCCGGAAGGCCCAAGGTAGAGCGCAAGGTAGACCGCTTGGTCTTTAACGTGGAAAATACGGTATTGTCTTCCAGTACTTCTTGGGATATCCTCAAGCAGACCCCCGGGGTCATTTTAATGCAGGACGAACTTCAAATTAGAAACCAGCCCGCCACGGTGTATATCAATGATCGAAAAGTCCAACTGTCCCCTTCTGAAGTTAGAAGTCTTTTGGAAAATTATCAAGGACAGAATATCAAATCCGTTGAGGTCATTAATAACCCCCCTGCAAAGTATGATGCGGAGGGAGGGGCCGTTTTAAACATTATAACCAGCAAGAACATTTCCCTTGGTTACAAGGGTAATATCAACACAAACTATACCCAGGGCATCTTTCCCAAATACAATTTTGGGACCTCCCATTTTTATAAAACGGACAAACTTAACGTAAATGCCTCCTATTCCTATGCACCCAGAAAGGATTTTAAGGATGTGCAAAATAGGACCAACTTCATCAATAATACAGGAGTTTTTTCCCGCTGGGATACGGATTTTGACAAAACAAATAGATTCAAAACCCATAATGCCGGTCTTACTTTGGATTATACCATTAACGATAGAAACGAAATCAATTTCACATCGAATATGCAGTTGTCCCCCCAAAGGGAGTACGATAATTTTCAGAATACCATTATAACAAATGGTGTTGGCACCGTGGATTCTACTTTTACAACTGCAAGTTTGCTGGACGAGACGAAGAACAACATTTCTGGAGATTTAAGCTACAAACATTCCTTTAAGGAAGGCGGGGCCTTAAGGTTTAACGGTCATTACACAACTTTCGATTTAACACGTACCCAAAGTGCGAGTTCCAACTATTTTCTACCTAGCGGTGATTTCATCCGAAACTATAGTTTCTTTACGGACGCCGATCAGGATATTGAAATCATAACCGCTCAAATTGACTACAATCAACTTTTGGGCACGGTAAGCTTTGAAACAGGGGTCAAGACTTCTTTGATAAATTCCGAAAGCCAATTGCAATTTTTCACGGAGAACAACGGACGTGTTTTTGTGCCCGGACTTTCGGACCGTTATTTATATGACGAAAACGTGTACGCCGCCTATGTTAGTGCTTCCAAGGACTGGGAAAAATGGAGCATAAAGGCAGGCCTTAGGGCGGAACACACACAAAGTTCCGGAAATTCCCTTGCACTTTCCAGAATAAATAACTTGGAATATTTTGAGCTTTTCCCCTCCATTTATATACTTCACAACATCAATGAAAACCACAGTTTTGCTTTTGATTACTCCCGTAAATTGAAAAGGCCACGGTATGAGGACCTCAACCCCTTTAGAACATTTATCAATGAGAATGTTTTTTTGGAAGGCAATCCAAACTTATTACCTCATTTTAGCAATAATTTCAACTTGAACTACACCCTAAATCAGGAATTCTTCTTTGATTTTTATTATAGGGATAATGGTAATTTTATATCTACGTATACTTTTCAGGACAACAACAACCAAGTGCTTAGAGACATAACCCAAAATGCTTTGGAAAGCACTTCCTATGGATTTGATTTTAATTATGGAAAATCCATTACCAACAATTGGTATTTGTACAGTTATATTTCCATTTTTCATGAAGACGAAACCTTCTTGGCCTTGGAAAGCGATGCATTTTCCGCAACCAATGAAATAGATGGCTATTATATTGACATTACCAATTATTTGACACTCTCCAAGGATGGCACTTTTAAGGGAGAGGTAGGACTGGCATATCTATCGGGTTTTTTGACAGGGTCCTTTATAATGTCAGAAACGACCAACCTAACCTTTGGGCTCCAGAAATCCTTTTGGAACAGAAGGGCAGAACTAAGCCTTAACTTCAACGATATTTTGGGCAGGGCAAACCCTTGGTATAGTTCCAAATACCTAAACCAGGACAATGCCTATATTGCGGTGGAGGAAACACAAAACCTTAGACTTTCTTTCACCTATAATTTTGGAAACTTCCGCTTAGAAGATAATCAACGTCAAATAGAAAAAGCGGAAAGGGACCGTATTGGCTCCGAATAACCCAAAATACCGCCCTCTTTTTTGATATTCCTACAAAGATTTTTTATTGTAGGATATTTCCGAACAACTTTCTTTATATTAGCTTGCTACTACCATTAACCAATGAAGCCAGCATTACTATTCCTTTTCTTCATTTTCTTGAATATATCGTCCCTGAAAGCCCAAGAATTTGAAATTTCAGGAAGGGTAAAGGATGCAAACGATGCTCCATTGGTCTTCGCCAACGTTTTGCTAAAGAATCAGGACTCCGTTCTCATAAAAGGTGCGGCTACGGATGAAAACGGATTGTTTGCCATACGCAATGTAAAGGGTGGCAACTATCTTTTGTCCGCAAGCTATTTAGATGCTTCTAGCGAAATACGCTCAGTAACTGTAACATCTGATGTCACTTTAGATGATTTAATCATTCTACAGACCGAGACACAATTGGAAGAGGTAGAGGTCATCTATAAAAAACCGACCATTGAGCAACGGGCGGACCGACTCATTTTTAATGTGGAAAATACCTCCTTGTCCCAAGGAAATATCTGGGACATTCTAAAGCAGACTCCTGGAGTAATCATTATTAACGATAAGATCAATATTAAGGGAAGCTCCAATATAGGTGTAATGATCAACGGGAGATTGGTAAATATTCCGCAGTCGGATATCGTCAATCTTCTATCAGGAAGCTCTGCAGACAATGTGGAATCTGTAGAGGTTATTTTAAATCCCCCAGCAAAATATAGTGCCGAAGGCGGACTTTTGTTGGACATAAAAATGAAGAAGAACCTTATCGCTGGATATAACGGCTCCGTATACAACCGATATACCCAAGCCGTTTTTCCAAAGCATATGCTGGGTACAGATCATTTTTTTAAGGGAAAGAAAACAGACTTTACGCTTACCTATAGTTTTAGGCAAAACAAGAACTTGAATCGATTTACGGACATAACCAACTTTTTTGACGCCAATTCTGTAAATGAAGTCTGGACGACCGAACAAAAAAACATTATACGCGACAAGCAACATAATCTTAGTGGATTTTTGGATTATGAGATCAACGAAAGGAATAGCCTTAGCTTTTCTACAATCAATTCCTTTACCACGCCCGGCAATAGATATATCACTTCCCAAACTATTATTGAAGACCCCACTGGCGACCTGGATTCCAGCTTTTACACGGAAAACGATTCGGATTATGAGGTTTTCAACACGGCCTATTATCTCGATTGGAACCATCAATTTCAAAAGAAAGGGGAGAAAATTACTTTTGCGACCAATTACACCTATTATGATTATGAGAGGGATCAAAACTTGAACACGGATTTTTTTGATATCAATGGTGCGGTTACGGGAGAAAACGATTTTATCACACAATCCGGTCAGAAAACATCGCTCTATAGCGCACAAGTAGACTATACGGACCCTATAAAACAATCGATCATTTTGGAAACAGGGTTACGATATTCTGGAATCAACTCCCAATCTACCATTACCCAAGAGGGTTTTGACAGGACCCAACCGGGAATCAACCCTACAGAGGCGGGAGTTTTTGATTATGATGAACAAATTATGGCAGGCTATGTCAGTCTGAACAATAGCTGGAAGAATTGGCAACTGAATATGGGCTTGCGTGCAGAATATACCGAAACCTTGGGGAATTTGGATACCACGAACGAATCGGTAGAAAATAAATACCTACAATTGTTCCCTTCTTTGTCCGTACAGCATAAGTTTAACGATAAGAATAGTTTGGCCATGCGATACTACCGACGCATCTCCAGGCCTCGATATAGTGACCTCAATCCTTTTCAATATTTTCAAAGCAACAACTCCGTGGTTGAGGGAAACCCATTCTTGAGACCGGCCACTAGGAATTATGTCTCTTTGGAATATAATCTGAACAGGACCTACTCGCTAGAGGTCTATTATTTTCATAAAAAGAACGACTTTTTTGAGCAAGTGGTTCAAGATAATGAAACAAACCTATTACGTTTTTTAAGTGTTAATCTGGAATCGAATATCACCTATGGGGCCGAGTTCAGGTGGAACAAAAGCCTAACAAACTTTTGGGATACGTATCTGCTTCTAAGTCATTACTACAAACAAAATAGTTTTACAGACATAGATTCAGGGGCTATTTTGGACAATAGTATCTGGACGAGCCATGTGCGGTTTAACAATTACTTTACCTTGTTAAAGGACAGATCTCTTTATGCCGATATTTTGTTCAGATATTCCGCCCCGACTGTTTTTGGCAACTCTAAAAGGGAATCTACCAGCCAATTGACACTTTCCTTTAGTAAAAGCTTTTGGCAACGCAGGGCGGCTGTATCCTTGTCCATAGATGATGTTTTTAACAACGGCAATTATTTATCCACAAGAAACTACCTAAACCAGGACAACAGTTCCTTTTCCAGAAGGGAGACACGCCTATTTTATATAGGTTTCCGGTATAAATTTGGAAACAACAAAATTAGGGACAATCAAAAACGAAAAAGCACGGACGAAGGGGACAGGATTTAAATCATAATCCCATTATCATGGACCCACAAACACCAAGGCTAATGAGCATGTAAACCCCTGCTAGGATCATAAATATCTTCCCTGCCTTCTTTTTGTTTTTTGTCATCAAAATGATTCCTATAATGCCCAAAAGTGCGGCTGGACCGAACATGATGAGGAGGATCAGCACGAACAAGCCATCCAAATTGCCAACTTCTAACGGAAAAATGCTCATAGTGTTTCTTTTTGTAGTTCTATTAACCGATTTATTTTATCGTCCCTATAGAACAGGTTCATTGTCTCAAAGGGAATGATTTTGTTGTCCTTGTTCACAATGTGCACACAGGATTTTTTTATGGCCCTTACATCAAAGTTGTAGGCATCTATAAATTGCATGATGATGATGCGGAAAAGATTGTCATATCCAAGTTCAGGGGCGTCTATTTCCGGAAGACAGCACATAATACTTTTTAGGTTTTCCGATGCTTTTTCCACAGAATTACCCGTACTAAAAAGCTCGATCATTTTGCCATGCAGTTGCTCATCCTGTTCGTAGATAATGGTGTTTTTTCCTTCGTTCAGCAAATCATCCGGGTTGATGTAGCGTGTTAACGGACTAACTTCATTTCCCAATTTTAAGGCATAGGCCATGACCAGGGCATCTGGGTTACAAGGGACGGGAATAAGGTCGTCCGGTTCAAAAATAGGGGATTGTTCCAAAATCTTTCTCCGCACCTCTGTAAGGGTAATTCTATTTTCGTCCACCTCAAAATTTTCCAACCGCCCCGCTATCTGTGTTGGTTGAAAGGTGACCCCACGCACACATTTTTGTTGTAGCGCAAAATCTATGGTCTTTCCCATCTCGTGGTCGTTTAGCCCTTTTTGGAGGGTCACTACCAAAGTTGTGGAAAGATTTAATTGGTTTAAATGTTGCAAGGCTTGTAGACGAATTTCTGCCAGGTCCGCCCCTCTCAAAGTTTGTAAAACGTGATTGTCCAAGGAATCGAACTGGAGGTAAATTTCAAAATCGGGCATGTAGGTTGCCAGGCGCTCAGCAAATTCAAAATCCTTAGCAATTTTAATGCCGTTCGTATTTACCATCAAGTGGCGAATGGGTAGAGATTTTGCATAATCCAAAATTTCGAAAAACTGAGGATGTAAGGTAGGTTCGCCACCACTAAGCTGAACCACATCGGGTTCCCCTTCGTTTTTTACGATAACATCCAACATTGTTTTTACCTCTTCCAAGGTTCTATGCCTCCCGTATGTTGGCGAAGAACCGGCATAACAGGTAGGGCAGGTAAGGTTGCAGCGGTCCG
>JAUIGC010000279.1 GCA_030429835.1 Bacteroidia bacterium | reverse complement strand
TGGGAGATACTATGGCAGCTCTGACAGGCAAAAAGGAACCTGGGGCACCTGAGGAAATTGCAGAAGCCGCCGTTGATGGATATGGTCAATTATTGGATTATGCGAATAAGGTTGGAATACAGGTATTGGTGGAAAATCATTTCGGGTTATCCACCAACCCAGATTGGCTAGTGGGAATTATGAAACAGTTAAATCAAGAGAATAAAGGATTCCTACCAGATTTTGGAAACTTCTGTTCCGAGAGAAGCAAGGCGGCAAGTATGGATTTTAAAGATTTATTGAATACGGAATGCCTCCATGAATATGACAAATATGAAGGTGTAACCAAAATGATGCCCTACACCAAGGCCATATCCGCCAAAACCTATTTATTTAATGAAAACGGAGAGGCTCAAAAAACAGATTTTTATAAAATGTTTAAAATCATTAAGGAAAACGGTTGGTCTGGAAAGTATGTGGGTATTGAATATGAAGGAGGTATCATGCGTGACCTAGCAGGAAAACCTGGGTATTTAAGTAATGATGAGGGAGTAAGTGCCACCAAATCGTTATTAGAAAAAGTAAGGCGGGAACTTGCTTGAAGCTTTTGAGGAACCAATTCTAGTTTCTAAAATATCATTGAATTGAATCTATGATACTACCACAAGTAAGCATTTGGTCTCCATAATATGGATTTTTAATTTCCTTTTCCATACTTAGCCAAAATGCTCCTTTATTGTTATTTGCCATTGGACATTTTTGGAGATAAACCAGATTATCCGTTTTACCTATATTCATTACAATCGGTACCAAATTCTCATTTAGTGTGATAAAGATGTCCCTTTGATATTTAAGATCTTTACTATTTACCAAATCTTCCGCCAAATCAATAATTTTTGAAAAATGTGATTTTTCCATGTTATGGAGGTCAGATTCATCTATTACTACAAGACCATTCTGAAAATCTTTGGAATATTTAGATACTCCGCTTACGTCTCCTACAACCAAGGCATTCTTAATATTGAAATAAGATGGCAAGACCGATTTAAATTCCTTTTTAAAGGAATCCGACAGTACCATTTTCATATTTCCAATTTCACTAGATGAAATTTCCTCTTCTTGATTTTGATTCATCATGGAAGTTTTACCCTGAAGCTGCGCTGCCGCATCCACGGTAAAGGCTCCATTGGTCACAACTTCATCCCCTTTTTGAAGACCTGAATTCACCACAAACATATCCCCGTTTCTACTGCCCAAGTCAACCTCCCTCATCCTAAAAATAGGGGTATCACCATTCACTTTCAAATAAACAACAGAACGTTCACCGGTCCACATAACCGCGGAAGCCGGAATCATAATTGCTTCAGGGAGATTATCTTTCTTCCCTTTTGAACTTTCCAAATTTCCTTTAATGAACATTCCTGGTTTAAAAATCCCATCGCTATTATTCAAAGTAGCACGTACCGCCACGGTACGGGTACTTTGATTTAAAATTGGATCGATAAAAGTAATCGTGGCTTCAAATGACTTATTTGGATACGCATTTGTGGTCAAAGATATTTTGTCGCCCTTTTCCAAGGAAGAAATTTGATTTTCATAAACATCAAACTCAACCCAAACCGAATTAAGATTCATCAATTTTAAGAGTGGCTCACCTTGTTTTACATAATCACCCTCAGAAACCATTTTTTCAGAAACAGTTCCGGAAACTGTGGTGTATATTGGAAATAACTCCTTAACCTTCCCTGTTTTCTCAATGGAAAGGATTTGGTCTTCGGTAAGTTTCCAAAGCTTCAATTTGTTTCTGACCGCCTTGTATAAAGCTGGTTGAGATTCCTTTAGCGATAACGAACTTATTAGCTCTTGCTGCGCAGCAACCAAGTCTGGCGCGTAAATAGTTGCCATGAGCTGTCCCCGTTTTACTTCTTGCCCTTCATAAGATACATTCAAACGCTCCAAACGACCATCAAAATAACTTGCCTGAACCATTTCTTCCTCTTCATTTACCCTTATACGTCCAGATAAGGAAATATCCTTCATTGAACCTTCGTCTTTACCATCACCAACTAGGGTAGTGCTAATATTGGCCAAGGCCATGGCATTTTTGGTCATTTTAATTTCGTTCACGGCCAGACCCTCATCATCCATATTCGCCGGAATCAACTCCATACCGCAAATGGGACAATCCCCTGGTTCCGGCTGCATAATCTGTGGGTGCATGGAGCAGGTCCATTTTTGTTCAACGGCATTTCCCAAATGCCCATGATTAGATGTTTCCCTTTTTGATATTGACTCTTCCTGCGAACCACCGAAAATAAGCCAACCTCCAAAAAGACCTACAAAAACGGCTAAAACAATATAGATGATATTTTTGTTCATAATTTTAATAATTAGCTATACTGAAACAGCATTAATAGGGCCATTACAATCATGATGGCATTTTCGATAAAAGTGGCTTCGGTCATTGGCAACTTGAGCGCCGTCCCCAGACATGCACATTGAATTGATTTTTTATCAAGCAATGTTTTAGTTACACCAACAGTAGTTATGCCCAAAATAATTAATGTGGCTACAAGCGCATTAGGAATCTCAAAGCGCAACAAGAACATCAATCCCAAGACTGTTTCAATAAAGGGATAGATCCACGCATAAGCGGGCAGCACTTTAGCAAGAGGATCGTACATTCTAAAACTATCCGGAAAACCCTTTAAGTCCAAAATTTTAAAAAAGCTAAACACGATAAAGAACAGTCCCATAAAATCGAGCATTGCACCATTCCAATTCTCCCGTTTATAATTTAACAACACTGTTGCCATGGTTATGTAACCCAAAATAATAATCAAGGGTTTAAGCTGAGATAATTTTGATTTTGAAGCAGTTCCAGTTTCCTTTTTTGAATGCATTGCAGCAGTCTTTCCAACTTTTGATTTTTCCGTAATGCTATATTTCGGAGGAAGTTTTTCTTGTAGATTGGACGTACTAATATGGGTTTTCATTTTTATAACTGCTTCTTCTTTCTCGAGGTTCACAGATACATTGGATATGCCATCTATCTTAGAGAGCGTTTCTTCTACTTTAGCTTTACAGCTGCCACAGGTCATTCCTTTTATATAATATGTATGTTCCATTTCTATTGAATTAAATATTTAATGATAAGTCCTCCTATTAACCATATATAACAGACATAAGCCGCATATTTCAAAACAGCTTCCAAA
>JAUIGC010000278.1 GCA_030429835.1 Bacteroidia bacterium | reverse complement strand
AAAAGCTTCATAAATGGGTGTGGCAACTTCAGGTTTTGCGGCCTTAATGTAGGATGGTCTGTTGCCTTTTTTGGTCGAGGCATGTAAAGTGAATTGACTTACGACGATAACATCGCCAGCGATGTCCATGACCGATTTATTCATCACCCCGTACTCGTCATTAAAAACCCTAAGATTAAGCACCTTTCTAACCAACCAATCAATATCCTCCGTGGTATCCTCATCGCTAATCCCCAAAAGCAACAGTAATCCGCTTCCAATAGAAGAAATCAACTTTCCCTCTACCTTTACACTGGCCTTGGTTACCCGCTGAATTACCGTTCTCATTTCCTTTCCCCGTGTATGTCCATTCTGTAATTCTCTTCTTCCCCCGTTATCATTTGTAAATAGCTTCTATATCTGCTCCATGAAACTTTCCCTTTTTCCAAAGCATCCTTGACCGCGCATTTAGGCTCATCCAGATGGATGCAGTTATTAAATTTACAATCCTGCTTCAATTCAAAAAGTTCCGGAAAATAATCCCCTATCTCCTCCCGTTCCATATCCACAATGCCAAACCCTTTTATTCCTGGAGTATCTATGATTTGCGCATCAAAACTAAGGTCGAACATTTCCGCAAAAGTCGTAGTGTGCTGTCCTTGTAAGTGCTGTTGGGATATTTCAGCGGTTTTTATCTCCAAATTGGGCTCTATGGCATTGATCAAGGTTGATTTCCCTACCCCGGAATGCCCCGAGAACATGGAGGTTTTCCCCACCATCATTTCCTTAATTTTATCCACATTTTTACCCGTTTTGGCTGATATGCCTATGCAGGAATAACCAATTTTTCGGTATAATTCGGCAAGATATTTTATCTCGTCCGTTTCCTGGTCATTATAAGTGTCAATTTTGTTGAAGACCAGAACAGTTGGCACTTCATAAGCCTCGGCAGTTACCAAAAACCTATCAATGAATATGGTATATGTGGTTGGATTGTTCAAGGTTATCAATAAAAAAACCTGATCTAGGTTGGCGGCGATGATGTGTGTTTGCTTGGATAGGTTGACCGATTTACGAATAATGTAATTTTTACGGTCCTTGATGCCATGGATAACACCTACATGCTCCTCGCCCTTGTCGTCCAATTCAAAAAGCACCTTGTCCCCTACGGCAATGGGATTGGTACTTTTAATTCCCTTTATCCTGAATTTACCCTTTATCCTGCATTCATAGAACGTTCCGTCCTTGGCCTTAACGGTATACCAGCTTCCCGTTGATTTATAAACTGTTCCTTCCATGCTTAACTTACCAAATACAAAGAAACAATAATACTTTTAGAATCAGAATAAAAGCCTTGTTTTGAACATACCAAAATTTAAAAAACAGCACTTTCCTAATTTGGACTTTTAAGCTACTTTTAAATTCAATAAACCACCCTTTAAAACTAAAAAATCATGAAAAGAGTTGTTTCCATTCTATTTGTTACGGTACTGACACTGATAACTGCACAAGCCCAGGAATACAAGATTATTACTACAGTCGAATCCATAGTACCCAGTGGATTGGGCAGATCTCGAATTATTGACAGTCAGGAAGACAAGGATTTTGAGGAATATACCTCGGAACAAACCGAGGAGGACAATACCCGAAACAAAGCGAAACGTGGCGATATACGGGTTAAAAATTTTGAAGAGACAAAACTGCTTAACTTCTACAATATAGCAGGTATCCGGTTTCAAAATATTGCCGCCAACGATGCCTTAATTTCTTCCAAACTGACAGCCATGGCCGCTGAAGGTTGGGAACTCGTTTTTGTGACCAGCGGTGTTGAGGCAGATGCTGGTGAAAAAGATGGACAGGGAATTTTTGTAACCCGATTTGTATTTAAAAAATAAAAAAGCCCGGTCAATGACCGGGCTTTTTTATTTTATCCATTTACAATCTTTTCTTGGTGATTGATGGATTCTTGGTGAATTGCCTTGAACATTCTCAAGATAAATTCCTCGCTGAGTCCTTTGGTTTCACCTTCCAAAATCATAGCTCCTAAAATCTGGTTCCATCGGTTGGATTGTAAAACCGCAACATTTTTCTCCTTTTTAAGTGCCCCGATACTGTCAGAAATTTTCATTCTTTTACCCAGAGTTTCTATTAATTGATTGTCAATGACATCGATCTGTGCCCTAAGGTTACTCAATTTAGAGTTGTATTCCGCTTCGGGATCGGTTTCCTTTCTAATCTTTAAGTCTTTCATAATCTGGACCAATCTTTGTGGTGTGACTTGCTGTGCAGCATCACTCCAAGCATTGTCAGGATCGTGGTGGGTCTCTATCATCAAACCATCAAAATTCAAATCCAACGCTGTTTGGGAAACATCAAAAATCATATCTCGCTTGCCCGTGATATGGGAAGGATCATTGATTAAAGGCAAATCCGGAAATTTATCCTGAAACTCAACTGCCATCTGCCATTCTGGAATATTCCTATATTTGGTCTTTTCATACGTGGAAAAACCTCTATGAATTGCACCTAATTTTTTAATCCCAGCGGTGTACAGCCTTTCTATTCCACCCAACCAAAGGGCTAAATCTGGGTTTACAGGGTTCTTCACCAAAACTATTTTATCGGTTCCTTCCAAAGCATCGGCCAATTCTTGCATGATAAACGGGCTCACGGTGGAACGAGCACCAATCCACAACAAATCAACATCGTACTCCAAGGCCAATTCCACATGGGCCCTGTTTGCCACTTCCGTAGCGGTCTTTAAACCCGTTTCCTCTCGTACTTTCTGCAACCATTTAAGGCCCAAGGCTCCCACCCCCTCAAAATTACCAGGTCGGGTTCTTGGTTTCCAGATACCGGCACGGTAATAATTTACATCGGTATCCTTTAATTCATGTGCAATCTTTAACACTTGTTCTTCTGTTTCTGCACTACAAGGTCCTGCAATGACCAGTGGATGGTCCAACTTCATATCATCTAACCAGGATCTCATTTCTTTCTTGTTCTCCATTACTTCTTATTTAGCGGTATTCCCTTTAATATTGATTTTATTTTATTCGTATTGTTCATTTCTTTGTAGATACCCTCAAAATCGTCGGCCAATAAAAGCTCCCTGAAATCCGTAAGATTCTGGATATATTCGTTTAGGGTGTCTATTACGTTCTCCTTGTTCTGTTCAAAAATAGGTGTCCACATGGCCGGAGAACTCTTGGCCAAACGCACGGTACTTTCAAATCCACTGCCTGCCATGTCAAAAATAT
>JAUIGC010000277.1 GCA_030429835.1 Bacteroidia bacterium | reverse complement strand
GTTGGAAAAGACGGATTTGAAAGTCCGGTCGTATTTCCAAACGGAATTTTTAGATAGATATTAAAGTCAGCTTTAAATAATTTAGATATGGAAGATTTTAGTATACCCTTATTTCTTTGGCAGACTTTTTTATTGGTGCTGATTGTAGTTCTAGTTGTCCTTTTGATTAAATTTTTGAGAAAAAGATTAAAATAACATTATTGTTCATGAATAAGCTCCTTCTTCTATTTGCTTTCCTACTATTTTTTCAATTTTCTAATGCACAAGAATTCACGCAGCAGGACACCCTTAGGGGCAGCATAACTCCAGAACGCGCCTGGTGGGACCTCAATTACTATCATTTGGATATTGAGGTTAAACCGGAAGATAAATTCATTTCCGGCACCAATACCATTCGCTACAAAGTTTTGGATGCAAATCAGGTATTGCAAGTGGACCTTCAGCCGCCATTAGCTATAAAAAAGGTTACACAAGACGGTAAGAAACTGGAATTCGAGAGCAATGGCAATGCCCATTTTGTAAAACTAGAAAAAACTCAAAAAGAAGGTGATTACAATGAAATCGTCGTGCATTATTCCGGGCATCCCAAAGAAGCGGTGCGCGCTCCCTGGGATGGTGGTTTTTCCTGGAAAAAGGACGAAAACGGAAACGATTTTGTAGCGACCTCTTGTCAGGGACTAGGAGCCAGTGTTTGGTGGCCCAACAAGGACCATATGTACGATGAAGTGGATAGCATGCTTATAAGCGTAAAGGTACCCAAGGGCCTCATGGACGTATCCAATGGAAGATTACGCAAAGTGGACAAGGATACAAATACCTATCACTGGTTCGTCTCCAATCCCATAAACAACTATGGGGTAAATGTGAACATTGGTGATTATGTCCATTTTGGCGAGACCTATGACGGAGAAAAAGGCACACTGGACATGGATTACTATGTGTTACGGGATAACTTGGAAAAGGCAAGGGAACAGTTCAAACAAGCTCCAAAAATGATGAAAGCCTTTGAAAACTGGTTTGGACCCTACCCTTTTTACGAGGACTCCTTTAAACTGGTGGAAGTACCCTATTTGGGTATGGAGCACCAAAGTTCCGTCACCTACGGAAACCAGTATGGCAACGGCTATTTGGGCAGGGATTTATCGGGTACCGGATGGGGATTAAAGTTTGATTATATCATCATCCATGAAGCCGGACACGAATGGTTCGCCAATAACATCACCTATAAGGATATTGCTGATATGTGGGTACACGAAGGTTTTACCATGTATTCTGAAAGTCTTTTTATCGAGTATTATTATGGAAAAGAAGCCGCATCTGAATACTTATTGGGTATCCGAAAAAATATTAGGAATGACCGACCTTTAATTGGGCCTTATGGCGTAAATAAAGCGGGTTCTGGCGATATGTACAACAAAGGCGCCAATATGTTGCACACGTTAAGGCAAGTTATGGACGATGATGAAAAATGGCGGGCCACCCTACGAGGTTTGAACAAGGAGTTTTATCATGAAACCATAACATCGGACCAAATTGAGCATTATTTGAGTGTTCAAATGGGGGGAGATTTTAGACCCTTCTTCAACCAATACTTAAGGACTACAGATATTCCGGTGTTTGAATATCAAATAGATGGAGGATTATTAAAATACCGGTATCAAAAAGTTGTAGAAGGTTTCAATATGCCTTTAAGGATTTTTTTGGACAAGGAACCTAAGTGGATAACTCCATCATCCAATTGGCAACAGTTGGATATTAAAAAGGGTACGTCAATTGAGGTGGATCCTAATTTTTATGTGGACCTCAAAAAGATGTAGCAGCGCTAAAATTTTAAATCATAAACCCGAAGATGACGGATATCATATTCCGCACGTGCAAATCTTAATATCTTGCCCAACTCCTAAAAATGGAGTATCGAATAAACTGAAATCATAGTAAAAATCATGAATAAAATTCCTGAAAAAATCTCGGCACAACTTGAACAAAATCCTATAGATTGGCAAAGTGTTTTAGAAGAAACAATACAACACTTTGATTGCTCAACGGGCACCCTTCATTTTCTAAAACCGGACACGTCCATATTAGAGCTAAAGGCCCAAAAAGGAATTCCTGATTTTCTTATCTCCAAGGTATCGGCAATTCCAATCGGCAAAGGCATGGCAGGGATAGCGGCAGAACGTATGAAACCTGTAGAGATGTGTAACTTGCAAACCGATGAATCCGGAGTGGCAAGACCGGCCGCTAAAGAGACCAAAGTAGAAGGGTCGCTTGCTGCACCATTGATACACGAAGAAAAATTATATGGTACCATCGGCATAGCGAAACCTGTACCGTATGATTTTACCGAAGAGGAAATTGCGTCATTAATGCAAATTGGGGATGCAATCTGCCGGAAAATTAACTAAAGACCTATCTTCTATTCTTTAAAAAAATGAATAAAAAAGCCCGCTTAAAGCGGGCTTTAATTTTACGTCCTATTCTATTAATTGAACATGGCTCCGGTTAAAGCTACCATAGTACGTTCTTTACCTTCTTCGGCCTTATAGGTAACATAATAAGGTCCATCTCCCGATACTCCTGAAACAGGAATACTTACCTGGGTACCTTGACCTCCTGACTGGGCAGGCATTGTGCCTTCCCCAACTTTAGGTCCATCAGGCGTGTTTTCGTGTATTTCGAATGTAAAGCTCAGGTTAGGAGCACTTTGCCACCCCATTTCCAAAGTCAAAGAATTGACTCCTTTTAATGTAGTATCAGCAAGTTCAAACCATCCCGTACCTGAATTCAGCAACAATAAATCCCTACCACCAAAAGATACGGCCTGCATATTATTGGTTTTCAAGGCTTCTGTCAATTGAATGGAACTGCTCGGTATAGCTACGGACTTGGAACCTGTCAATGGAATAGTCCCTTCTGCACCTTCATCCGTATAACTTGCCGTTAAAACCAACATATTACCAGGAGCCGAAGCTTCTGCCGTGATAGTGCCGTTTAAAGGAAGTGACTTTTCCTCTTCCTTGTCTCCCGCCAAGGAAAGGATATACAAAGCAATCTGTCTGGTTTCATCACTGGTGATTTTTGGGTGTGCGGGCATGGTAACCTCTCCCCAAACACCGTTTCCACCGGTTTTTATCCTAGTTTGTAAATAACTCATGGCATCCCTCCTATTCTTGTACTTTTTCGCAACATCCATATAGTTTGGACCTATGGAAGCTTCTGCTTCCTTATGACAGGTCTTAC
>JAUIGC010000276.1 GCA_030429835.1 Bacteroidia bacterium | reverse complement strand
TAAGGGTGGGTATGGCATATTCCCACTTTAAAAGCTGCATTAGACCACCGGCAATAATGGTCAGCACGCCAATGACCATGGCGAAATTCCATGCGATTTCCAATACGGTATTGTGCGATTTTCGGTCTTGATCCATAAAATAGGCCGTACCCTCCATGGCAAACCACAATATAAAGGATAGGGCCGTCCCAATTTGGAAAATTACGGTATATGGAAAATCCAGAATTCGGAGCAGTCCGTTCGTAGTCCAAAAAAGAACAAGCAGCATTTTAATGTAATCTACCGGCTTTTTTGGGTCTTTTCTTGAAAAGCGGATTGCGTATAGGATTGCAATGGCCAAAAAGGAGACCAGTATTATTCCCCCGGCGTAGGGCCAGTGTACAATACGCGCAAGCACTCCAATGATTAAACAGGCCAAGGCCACTCTAAGAGGTGTTTTTAAGGTTTTATTGGATTTGCTCATAACGAATTTATTAGTTGATTACTTTTATGTTTGCCTTGAGGCCTTCCATAATTCCTATAATGTTCTTAATGGTTTCATTTAGATAGTACCTAATTAGGATATGCGGAATACGAATAGTGGTAAACCCGTTCTTAAAGGAATGCATGGCCTCCTCCAAGTTGTTGATGGCCTGTTCTTCGGTCAATTTTTCATATCCACAGTCAATTTCAATGTTTAATTTGACCCTTGAGATGGCGATATCGACGGATTTTTTACCATCCCACCATTCCAACATTCCTTGTACTCCGGCCTCTTTAAGACCATAGTATAGTTGAATGGCCTCGAGGGGCGTGTTGTTTTTTTCAATCAATACCTTAATCAATTCTTGATGATGGGAACACAGCTCTACACCCACGCTCTCTACGGCACTTTTATGATCAAGATATCCAAGCTCTTTGTTACATTCTAAGCAAGTCATTAAGTAGGTTAAATTTTTTGGTTTGGGGTTATTAATAACAGGGAATTTTTGGGTTTAGTATGAACAACCGACGTATGACATCCCATTTTTAGACGAACGGCATTTTTTTAGATAAACGGCATTTTGAAATGTTAAAATTGTTGTGAACTTCTATTTTTTTAAAGGGAGATTTTTAGGATAAATGAAGGTATCTTTATCAAAACCTAAACTTTTTACCGAATGTTTAAAAAAATGGGTCCAGGGGTCCTCGTTGCGGCCGCATTTATTGGTCCTGGAACGGTAACGGCCTGCATGTTGGCGGGAGTGTCCTTTGGATATTCCCTCCTTTGGGCCATGCTCCTTTCCATTCTGGCCACCATGGTATTGCAGGAAATGTCGGCCAGATTGGGAATCATTACCCAAAAAGGCTTGGCCGAAGTAATAAGACAGGAGGTATCCAACACTTATGTTAGAACTTTTGTAGTAGTCATCATACTCTCCGCCATAGTTATAGGAAATGCTGCCTATGAAGCGGGAAATATTGGTGGTGGTTCATTGGGGCTGGAAGCCATTTTCGGTGCTACATATACATCCTATTTTCCTTTTGTGATTGGCTTATTGGCCTTTGGTCTTCTTTTTATAGGAAATTATAAGTTGTTGGAAAAAGTATTTATATCCTTGGTCCTGATCATGAGTCTGTCCTTTGTTGTAACTGCAGTATTGACCCAACCAGATATAGTACAAATCGTTAAGGGTTTATTGTTGCCCAAGGTAGATGGTGAAAATTTATTGACGGTCATCGCCTTGGTAGGAACAACGGTGGTACCCTATAATCTATTCCTCCATGCCTCTCTGGTAAGCGAGAAATGGAAATCCAAGGAGGACCTTAAATTTGCCAGGCGAGATACCTTCGTTTCTATCTTTGTAGGAGGTATAGTATCCCTTTGTATTATTATCTCCGCTGCATCGATAGACTTGGAAAAGGTCAACAACGTTATGGACATGACCAAGGCATTGGAGCCCTTATATGGTGCAAGTGCCCGATACTTTATGGGGATAGGACTTTTTGCCGCCGGAGTTACTTCGGCCATAACGGCTCCCTTGGCCGCCGCTTATGTAGCTTCCAATTGTTTCGGGTGGAAGAACGGACTTACCCATTATAAGTTTAGATTGGTGTGGATGCTTATTTTGGGATTGGGAGTGTTTTTTCTTTCCTTTGATATAAAACCGATAGAAATTATCAAGTTTGCCCAAGTGGCCAATGGAATTCTTTTACCTGTAATTGCCATATTTTTACTTTGGGTGGTCAACCGGGTGAGTGTCATGGGCGAAAATGGAAATACTTTACTTCAGAATATCATAGGTATAACCATTGTAATCTTGTCCGTTATATTGGGAGTGAAGAGTATCCTAAAGGTTTTTGAAGTATTCTAGATGCGACAGATTGTTATCGATATCAATTGCGATGTAGGTGAGGGGATAGAGAATGAACCCAAGCTGTTTCCTTTTATTTCTTCTTGCAATATTGCCTGTGGCGGACATACCGGTGATAAGGACACGATGCTTCAAACGATTCGTTTGGCAAAAGAGAATCAGGTCAAAATAGGAGCTCATCCATCCTATCCGGATAAGAATAATTTTGGTAGGGTATCCATGAACATGGACCCCGGGAAATTGTCAGATAGCATCAAGCAACAGTTGCATCAATTGCATGAAATTTGCACCGCTGAAGGCGTTACATGGCAACACATAAAGCCACACGGAGCGCTATATAATGATATTGCTAAGGACGGCGAATTGGCCTCGGTTTTTTTGGAATCGATAGAGGAGTATAAATCCGATGTGGTTTTGTTCGTTCCCTATGGATCTGCAATACAGAATAGGGCCAAGGAACAGGGGTTTGAAACGAAGATTGAAGCTTTTGCCGATAGAAACTACAACGATGGTCTAAGCCTTGTCTCCAGGTCGAAGACCAATGCACTCATAAAGCGTCCCGAAGAAGTATTGCACCATATAGTACGTATGGCCAGGGAAAAAAAGGTGTTGACCGTAAATAATGAGCTTAAGCCTATCCAGGCAGAGACCTATTGTATCCATGGGGATACGCCAGAGGCTTTACAAATATTAATGTATATTACACAGGAATTACCAAAGCATCATATAGTCCTAAGCCAATGAGTCATCCCCCCATTACCTTAAAGCCTTATGGAAATCATTCAGTTTTGATAGAATGGCCCAATGAAGTGAGCGAAACGATTTTGGAAAGCATCTTGGATTTTGAACATTATCTTAAAGAGTACTGCATAAAGGACCCCGAATGGGAAACTGTTTCGGCGTATAATTCACTTT
>JAUIGC010000053.1 GCA_030429835.1 Bacteroidia bacterium | reverse complement strand
GAACAACTGAAAACCATTCCCTTTAAACGGGCCATCAACACCAAAGAACCCCTTAAATATTTAAAATATGCATTGTTCCCCATAGTCGTCATTGGATTGTTATGGGTATCAGGTAATTGGAATTCTTTTTTTGGAAGCTACACCCGTGTGGTCAATTACAACCTTGCCTATGAGCCCCCCGCCCCATTCAAATTTGAACTGTTATCCCCTCATCTTCAGGTTATTGAAAGTGAGCCCTTTACATTTCAAGTGGCAACGGAAGGCGAAATAAGGCCAGAAAACGTTTATTTGCTCTTAGAGGGAAAGGAAATTCTATTACAGGAAGAAAACGGAATCTTTCAATATACTCTTTCACCACCAATAAATTCCGCTACTTTTAGTTTTACAGGAAACGACGTTATATCCAGGGACTTTAGACTTGAAGCTTTAAAAGCACCCGCAATATCGGATTTCAATCTTCTCTTGGAGTACCCAAAATACATTAATAAAGCCCCAGAAATCATTAAAAGTACCGGTAACGCCGTACTTCCTGAAGGCACAAAGGTTACTTGGGAAATAAAGGGGCAGGATACGGAACAAATAAGGCTAATTACAAAAGATACTTCGCTGTTTTTTGAAAACCGAGGTGATGATTTTAAGCTCTCAAAACGAGTCTATTCCAACTGGGAGTACCAGATAGCGACCTCAAACACCAATATTCGGGATTATGAAACCCTGAACTATTCCTTTCAGGTCGTGAAGGATGCCTATCCTACCATAAAAGTACAGCAAGTGTTGGATTCTTTGGAACCCAATGTTTCTTATTATTCTGGAGAAGCAACGGATGACTATGGACTTAAAAAAATAGATTTGGTCTATTATGAACAAGGGAACGAAGAAGAGGAAAAAACCCTTGAACTGAACAGCCCAAATATTAGTTTCCATCAGTTCTACTATACTTTTCCATCCGGTCTACAATTAGAGGAAGGAAAAAATTATGCATTTTATTTCCAGGTGACGGATAATGATGCCATACATGGTGGTAAAACGGTAAAAAGTTCTGTTTTCAATCAAATGATTTTAGATGGTAATCAGCTAAGGAACAAAGAGTTAGAGTCCCAACAGTCCTTAATTAATAGTATGGATAAGTCCCTTGAAAAAGCGGCTGATCAACGAGATGCCTTGAAAGAAATCAATACGTTACAAAAAGAAAAAGACCGATTGGACTTTAATGATAAAAACCAGATTAAGGACTTTCTTCAAAAGCAGGAGCAGCAGGAAGAAATGATGCAAAAGTTTAGCAAGGAACTTAAAAATAATTTGCAAAAAGGGGAGAAGGACGACAAGCTAAACCAATTACTGCAAGAACGGTTGGAGCGCCAAGAGATAGAGGCAAAAAAGAACCAAAAGCTTTTAGAAGAACTCAATAAAATTGCCGATAAAATCAATAAGGAAGAACTAACCCAGCGTTTAGAGGAGTTGAGCAAAAAGCAACAAAACTCAGAGAGAAATCTGGAGCAACTTGTTGAGCTTACAAAACGCTATTATGTTACCGAAAAAGCCTCACAATTAGCCAATGATTTAGAAAAAGTGGCAGAACGGCAAGAGATTCTATCACAACTAAATATTGGGCGAGATTTTTCGGAAAAGGAGCAACAGAAGTTGAATGAAGATTTTGAAAACATTGCTAAGGAACTGGAAGAATTACAAGAGGATAATCGTCAATTGAAAAAACCTATTGAACTAAAGATCGACAAAGACAAGGAAGCGGGGGTAAAGGATAATCAGAATACCGCTCTTGAGGAAATAAAAAAGCATCAAGGCAACGAACAAAGTTCAAATACGGATGCCATGCAGCAAAATGCCAATAAAGCCAAACAAAACCAAAAGTCCGCAGCCGAAAAGATGAAGGAAATGAGTGAAGAACTCGGAAAATCTTCTACAAGTGGAGGCGGAGGAGAGTCCTCCGTGGCCGAAGACGCCGAAATGTTGCGGCAAATCTTGGACAATCTTATTATATTTTCCTTTAAGCAGGAGGGTCTATATGATAAACTTAGCGTTCAGGACCGAGAGGATATCTCCCATTATTCGGAAACGGTCAGAAACCAAAAAGAATTACGCGGTCTTTTCGAACATGTTGATGATAGCTTGTTTGCCCTTTCCCTTAGGCAAGCAGAACTTTCAGAATTCGTAAACGAACAAATTACAGAAGTCTATTATAATATTGACAAGTCTTTGGAAAGTGTGACCGAAGGACAAATATACCAAGGGGTATCATATCAGAAATATGTGTTAACGGCTTCCAATAGTCTAGCAGATTTTCTAGCGCATGTTTTGGAAAATATGCAACAAAGCATGCAGATGGGGCAGGGCAGTGGCCAAAGCCAAAATGGATTTCAGCTACCAGACATCATAAAACAGCAGCAGTCCTTAGGTGAAAAAATGGGGCAACAAGGGAGTCAAGGACAACAAGGTCAAAAAGGAGAGGGTAAACAAGGTGAAAGCGGAGAAAATGGGGAAGGTAAACAGGGAGAGAACGGACAAGGGGCGAAAGGACGGGAAGGTGAACAAGGTGGCCAGGGCCAGAATGAAAGTCAAGGTGAAGGAGAAAGTGGACAAGGTGGGGAAGGGCAAAATGGAAACGGTAATCGTGAAGGAGGTAGTGGACAAGGTCAAGGTTCTATGAGTGAATCCGAACTTCAGGAGATATATGAAATCTATCAAGAACAACAGCGAATTAAACAGGAGCTTGAACAGCAATTGGAGAATATGATTAACGAAGGAGACAGGAAGTTAGGAGAAAAACTTATTCGACAAATGGAGGATTTTCAAAATGACCTACTTGAAAACGGAATAACGCAACGGACTATAAGCAAAGCCAACACGATGCAATATGAATTGCTAAAACTGGAAAACGCGGCCCTAAAACAAGGTAAAAAATCAGAACGGGAAAGTAACAGCAATAAAAAGGACTTTACCAATCCTATAACCACCAAACCCTCATTACTAGAGAATTATCGCAATGAGATAGAAATTTTAAATAGACAAGCCTTACCTTTGCGCCAAAATTTTCAAAACAAGGTTAAAGAGTACTTTAAGGACAATGATTGAATTCCATTTTGAAACTGATTTTGAGATTTCCAATATCATAAAATACAAAGACTGGATTAAATCAATTTGTAAATCTGAAGGATATCAAGCAGGGGAACTTAATTACATCTTTTGTGACGACAACTATTTATTGGATCTAAACCAAAAATATTTGGAGCATGATACCCTTACGGATATTATAACTTTTGATTATACGACAGGTAAAATTATTTCTGGGGATATTTATATCTCCGTGGATCGCGTAAAAGAAAATGGAAGCCTATATCATGTTCCTTTCGAAAACGAGTTGCTGAGGGTAATGTCTCATGGAATACTTCATTTGGCCGGTTACAAAGACAAAACGAAAGAGCACATTAAGGAAATGCGTTCAAAAGAAGAAGAAAAAATAAAAATGTTCCACGTGGAACACTAAGTATATGTTTGGAGAAATTTATGATGTTATTGTAGTAGGTGGAGGACATGCCGGCGCGGAAGCAACTGCTGCAGCGGCCAATATGGGCTCAAAAACCCTTTTGGTTACCATGAACTTACAAACCATAGGGCAGATGTCCTGCAACCCTGCTATGGGTGGCATTGCAAAAGGGCAAATAGTCCGTGAAATTGATGCCTTGGGCGGGTATAGCGGAATCATTACGGATAAATCGGCCATCCAGTTTAAAATGCTAAACAAGTCTAAAGGCCCTGCTATGTGGAGTCCTCGTGCACAAAGCGACAGAATGCGGTTTGCTGAAGAATGGAGGCTCGCTTTGGAAAGAACTCCCAATGTTGACTTTTATCAGGAGATGGTAAACGGTCTTCTTATAGAAGATGATAAAGTCTTAGGAGTAAAAACCTCTTTAGGAATAGAAATCAGGGCAAAGTCAGTGGTGTTGACCAATGGCACCTTTTTAAATGGCCTGATTCATATAGGTGAGAAACAATTTGGTGGTGGAAGGGCAGGAGAAAAAGCCGCTACCGGTATTACAGAACAACTTGTTTCTTTAGGATTTGAAAGTGGAAGAATGAAAACGGGTACGCCTCCGCGCGTCGATGGAAGATCATTGGATTATTCAAAAATGATTGTACAGCCGGGTGACGAAAACCCTGAAAAATTCTCCTATTTGAATACGCCAGTTTTAAGCAAACAGCGAGACTGCCATATGACCCATACAAGCGCTTTGGTTCACGATTTGCTTAGAGAGGGCTTCGATAGATCACCCATGTTCAATGGAAGAATAAAAAGTATCGGACCTAGATACTGTCCATCAATAGAAGATAAAATAAACAGGTTCGCGGATAAAGATTCGCACCAGATGTTTATTGAACCTGAAGGATGGGATACAGTAGAAGTATATGTAAACGGATTTTCTACGTCCCTCCCCGAGGATGTACAGTTCAAAGCACTTCGGTCCGTAAAAGGTTTTGAAAAAGTAAAGTTTTTTAGGCCGGGATATGCTATTGAATATGACTATTTTCCACCAACCCAACTAAAACATACCCTTGAAACAAAAATAATAGAGAACCTATATTTTGCCGGACAAATTAATGGAACCACCGGATATGAAGAGGCAGCTTCACAGGGCCTAATGGCGGGTATAAATGCCCATTTAAAAATTAACGAAAAGGAACCTTTTATTCTTAAAAGAGATGAAGCATACATAGGTGTACTAATCGATGACCTTATAACCAAAGGAACTGAAGAACCTTACAGGATGTTTACCTCCCGAGCAGAATACAGAACGTTGTTAAGACAAGACAACGCAGACTTAAGATTAACTCCTAAGGGTTACGAACTTGGATTGGCAAAGGAAGATAGAATGAAAAGAATGGAAGAGAAGATGCAAAAATCAGAAGCCTTTATTCACTTCTTTAAACAGACCAGTGTACTGCCAGAAGACATGAATCCAATCCTAGACAGTATTGAATCTGCTCCTATTAGACAATCCGATAAAATGTTCAAACTTTTCTCGAGGCCTAAGGTCACTATGGATCATATGATGACGCTTGACCCAGTTCAAGAATATGTTGAAGAAAACCAATTAGACCAAGAAGTGTTAGAACAGGCCGAAGTACAAGTCAAATACTCAGGATACATAGAAAAAGAAAAATTAAACGCAGATAAACTTAACAGACTGGAAGCCGTTAAGATTCCAAGTAATTTTGATTACAAAATCTTAAAATCCCTATCCTTTGAGGCGAGGGAAAAATTAAGTGCCATAAAACCCGTAACCATTTCCCAGGCCTCAAGAATAAGTGGGGTAACACCTAGTGATATCAGTGTACTACTTGTACATCTTGGTCGATGAAAGGATTGTTCCACGTGGAACGATCAGTCAAAAATACATCCAGCAATGAAACTTTATCTAAAAACAAAAGATTACTTCCATACCCAGGAATCTTTTGATTTAATCTATAATCCTGACTTGGATATGTTAGCCACTAACCCTCAACCGGAGGATTTGGATGTATACTATCCAAGTGATTCATATATATCCCATAACGATCAACAGAAGTCGATAATAGATAAAATCTATAAATACATTAAAGATTATAGTTTAAATAAGAAGTTACACTTAATAGATTCATTAAATACAGTGCATAAAAATCTACTTGATATTGGAGCAGGTACCGGTGACTTCGTTAAAAAAATGAATTCAACCTCTTGGAACGCACAAGGGATAGAACCTAATATAGACGCTCGGAAACAGGCACAAAAAAAGAACGTTGTCCTCCATAAAGATTATGAAGCTTTAAAAAATAATACTTATGACATTATCACCTTATGGCATGTATTAGAACATTTACCTAATCTAGACGAGCAAATCATTAAAATTACCTCGCTACTCAAAACCAACGGATACCTCATAGTAGCGGTGCCAAATTTTAAATCCTATGATGCCCATCATTACCAACAATTTTGGGCCGCCTATGATACACCTAGACATTTATGGCATTTTTCCCGGAACTCAATACCCCAACTATTCAATAATCATAATATGGAACTCGTACAAATCAAACCCATGTATTTCGATTCATTCTATGTTTCCCTACTATCAGAAAAATACAAATCAGGTAAAAACAATTATCTAAAAGGTTTTATGTTGGGATTGATATCTAACGTTAATGCAATCTATACAAAAGAATACTCTTCCTTAATTTATATACTCAGAAAAAGTAAATAAAGCTTATAAAGCGAAATAAGGCATCATCACTATCATGGATAGTTAATACTACCTCTAAGCGTTAATCTCTCGTTATATCCTAAATAAATAGGTTAATTATAATAAACAGAAACAATCTTAAAACAAATTAACATCACCTAAAACTATAATAAAGCAAAAAGATAATTTTAGCCCTGTTTATAAAAAGCTTTGTTACTTTTGCTCAACTAAAAAATGATACGAATGAAAAATATAATTTTCGCACTTACCCTAATACTATTAGTCTCTTGTCAACCAGAAAAAATAGGTTTTGTAGATAACGTAAAACTCATGAACGAGTATCAAGAAAAAATAGACATTGAAGCAAAATTTAAAGAAAAAGCTGAGGTATTAGGTAAGAAGAGGGACAGTATATCCCAAATATTTCAAGCGGAGGCCGCTGAATTTCAATCAAGGGCACAAACCATGTCACAAACAAAGGCACAAGAAGAATATGCCCAATTCCAACAAAGAGGTCAACAAATGGGCCAACAACTACAGATGGAAGATCAGCAATTACAACTATCCGGTCAAACAGAAATGGATAGCCTTGTTTCTAAAGTAAAAAAAGAAATAGAAGCCTATGGCAAAGCGAATGGTTACAGCTATATTCTTGGAGGAGGAGAAGGTGGTAGCGTATTATACGGTAAAGAATCCAATGATATAACGGATCAAATCATAGAATTACTAAATTCCAAATATAAAAAATAGTAACTAATCACTTACAAATAAAAAAGGACCATTTCTCAATGGTCCTTTTTTATTTTGCAATATTTTCAATTCGTCTTTCAAGGTCAAAACGCTCATTAGGAATAAAACCTTTAACTATCAATACAACACCACATATTATCAAGATAATACCAATACCCTTTTTTATTAAACGAATACGATTACTGGTCAACTTTCTCTTTAACTGTTTGGCCAACAATATCTTAAAAATATCAGTTACGAAATAAGCCAATAGCATAGTACAGAAGAACACTCTAATTCTATTGGGGTCATTATCCAAGCTTGGTCCTACTATAATAATAATTCCCAACCAAAATACTAGGACTCCAATATTGATGAAATTCAGAAGAAAACCCTTTATAAAAAGACTTAAATAATCACTTTTTTTGGATTTTATAGGCAAATCGGATGTACGACCAGACCCATGCTTAAAAAAAATGGTGATACCGTAAACCAATAGTATCACACCCCCAAAAACATATAGTCCAGGTTGATTACTTAAATTTTCAAGTAACTGATAACTACTGAAATATGCAATGGTAATGAATATGACATCGGCAAGAATAACCCCTAAATCAAAAATGAGGGCTGCCCTAAAACCTTTAAGGGCACTTGTCTCCAAGAGTACGAAGAACACAGGACCTACCATAAAGCTTAAAACAAAGCCCAATGGTATCGCCGCATGTATATCTTCCCACATTTATAAACTACATTCTTTTTATGCTACCCCCAAAAACCGTCTTCTCTTCCAGTCTTGGTGGATTACCATAAACCAAAACCTCTCCCCCCGCCTTAACAGCAGCCTTTACATACTCACTGGCATAAATTTCAGCTCGTGAACCGGCATTGACGTTCACGGTTGAAAATTTTGTCTTTAAGGACTTACCCTCATAAACACCACCAGTATTGATTTGAACGTCCTGTAGATTAGATTTACCCGTAGCCTTTACTATACCACCTGAAACGGATTTAATCAACAACTGCTCAACTTCGGTGGATACATTAACCTCTCCGCCCTCTTGGGCCTTAAGTTCTAGAATATCCTGAATAATTGTTCCCTCAGAAACAATTCTCGCATCCTCATTCACATCTATTACCATAATATCATCAGTATAATACAAATCCACGAAAGTTTTATATCCACTAAAGAATTTTGTTAACTGCATCCTAATCTTTAAGATACCATCATTATTTACAATAGCCACCTTATCCGTACTCTCACCTGAAATCACGGCCTTGTTCTCCGTGGACCTTATAAGATTGATAGAAATACCATCAAAACCCTTTAGTTCAACAAACTTTTCAAGGTTTTGTGTTAAGGTATTGTCTTGAGCAGGCACCATATACCCAAGAAACATAATAACTAATAACAATAAACGCTTCATTAACATGGTTTAACACCTGAATTTCAGGTTTTTGATACAAGGATTCCTATGAATCAAAATTCATTCCAAAACTACTAGTTCTTACCAATAAGGGAAAAATCCAGATGACGCTTAATCAAATCGGTGCTCTTTACCATAACGATAACTTCATCACCTAATTGATACATTTTCTTTGTTCTTTCCCCAACGATGGCATATTGTTTCTCGTCAAAGATATAATAATCTCCTTTTATGTCTCTGATACGCACCATACCCTCACATTTATTATCAATAATCTCAACATAAATACCCCATTCCGTAACCCCACTGATTACACCAACAAATTCCTCATCCTTATGGTCCTCCATAAATTTAATCTGCATGTATTTAACGGAATCGCGTTCCGCATTCGCTGCCAGGCCTTCCATATCCGAAGAATGCTTACATTTTTCTTCATATTTATCTGCCTTAACGGAACTACCACCATCCAAATAATGTTGTAACAACCTGTGAACCATAACATCTGGGTACCTTCTGATAGGTGAGGTAAAATGGGTATAATAATCGAATGCCAAACCATAGTGACCAATATTATCCACGGTATAAATAGCCTTGCTCATACTCCTTATCGCCAAGGTATCCACCAAATTTTGTTCCTTTTGTCCTTTAACATCCTCTAAAAGTTTGTTCAATGAAGCACTGATGGTTTTCTTATCCTTAAAATTCAATTTATGTCCAAACTTAGAAACGATACCGTTCAAGGCTATCAATTTATCCTCGTCCGGATCATCATGGACCCTATACACAAAGGTTTTTTTAGGCTTCTGTTTTCCTATGAACTCCGCCACCTTTCTATTGGCAAGCAGCATAAATTCTTCTATGAGCTTATTGGCATCCTTGGATTCCTTAAAATAAACCCCTACAGGTTCATTATTTTCATTAAGATTAAAACGAACCTCAACCTTATCAAAGGAGATTGCACCTTGGTCCATACGTTTTTTACGCATAATCTTAGCAAGACGGTCCATTGTCAAAGTAGCTTCCACAATTTCCTCATCAACAGTATAGGCTCCTTCTCGTATGGAGATATCTTTAGGTATCTTTCCCTTTTTCGTTTCTATAATATGCTGTGCTTCCTCATAAGCAAACCGCTCATTTGAATTTATCACCGTTCTTCCGAACCATTGATTTCTTAGTATCGCATTTTTATCCAACTCGAAAATAGCCGAGAATGTATACTTTTCTTCCTTAGGTCTTAAAGAACAGGCATTGTTGGACAACACCTCCGGTAACATAGGTACCACACGGTCTACCAAATACACTGAAGTAGCCCTATCATAGGCCTCATCATCCAAAATGGTATCCGTTTTTAAATAATGTGAAACATCCGCAATATGAATTCCTATTTCATAATTTCCGTTTTCTAATTCAGAAAATGAAAGGGCATCATCAAAATCCTTCGCATCTTTGGGATCAATCGTAAAGGTTAAGACATCTCGCATATCCCTGCGCTTGGCAATCTCATCAGCTTGTATACTTGTATCCAAACTATCTGCAAATCGTTCTACTTCTACAGGAAATTCATAAGGCAAACCATATTCGGCCAAAATGGAATGTATTTCCGTATTGTGCTCTCCAGGTCTACCCAAAACTTCGGTTATCTTTCCGTATGGTGAATCCACACCATCGGGCCAATCCATCAATTCCACAATAACCTTATCCCCATCCTTAGCTCCATTCAATTTGTCCTGGGTAATAAAAATATCAGTATACATTCTAAAATCAGTAGGTCGAACAAAGGCAAAAGTCTTTTGCATATCAACAATACCCACGAACGTATTTTTATACCGTTCAATCACTTTTACGATTTCACCCTCAACCTTTTTGCTTTTCTTCCTGGGGTGAATGTACACCTCAACGATATCCTTATGGAAAGCTTTATTTATCTTATTATTGGGGATAAAGATATCATCCTCCATACCGTCTACAATAATATATGCATTTCCACGTCCGGTAATATCTACCTGTCCTTTGTGGTAGGTTTTAGTATCTTCCAAAACCTGATAATTACCTCTAGATATTTCCTGAATCCTCTTTTTCTCCTTTAATTCTACCAATCGTTTGATCAACGTATTTCTATCTTGGGCTTCGGTAACCCCTATTTTGGCAGCTATTTGTTTGTAGTTGAAACTTTTTTTGGGTTCCTTCTCTAACACGGTAAAAATCCCCTTTGTAATTTCGTTCTTTCTATGGTTTCTACTCTTCTTATTTTTCTTAGACATTAAAGTTTCTATTTATCGGAAAATTACGAATTATAATCCAGTAGCAAGGATTATATCCATTTCATAGTTGTTATCAACATATAATACATACTCATCTTTTTTTCTTTAAAATTTAAAATTAAAATGATGATTATGATAGATTGTTAATATGGGGTAAAACTTGTTTTAAGAATACTTGATTTTGTTAGATACTAATAGTTATTTACACATTATAAATAAAAAATTCCCGTGAAAATCAATATATTAAATGAGTTATCAGCAGGCGTTGATAACCTATTTAAACATGTATTTATTGATAAGTTTAAGTAAATTTAATGTTAACTACGAAGTATATTTTTTTAAAAAAGCTCTTAAAGGTTCTTATATAATTTTTGGCTTTCTATAAAAAAGGATTGTATTGTAAAAAATTCCCGTTCAAAGCAAATTTAGAATTGCTTATTTGTTAACATATTATTAGCACCTTACAACCAATTTCCAACCTCTAATAAACAGTGTAAATTCAACTTTAGGAAAACTATGTTGTAAACCTATGATTTTTTGTGGTCAACATTGGGAAGTTGTACCTTTATGGCTATTATAATTCCCCCAATGCCTACAATAGGAGTTTTATATTAAAAAACTTTATTATGAAAATAGCTATAGGAAACGATCATGCCGGTACAGATTATAAACTTGCCGTCATTGGTCTTTTAAGGTCCATGGACATTGAAGTAATTAACTATGGAACGGACGGGTCAGATAGTGTTGATTATCCTGATTTTGTGCATCCGGTTGCCCAAGATGTAGAAGATGGCAAAGTGGATTACGGTATTATTATCTGTGGTAGTGGAAACGGCGCTTCCATGACGGCCAACAAACATCAAAAGGTAAGGGCCGCCTTGTGTTGGACCAAGGAAATCGTAGAATTGGCAAGGGAACACAACAATGCCAATATTCTAAGTTTGCCGGCCAGGTATATCGCTTTACAACAGGCCTTGGAAATGGTAGAGGTCTTTTTAAAAACCCCGTTTGCAGGTGGACGGCACGAGAGAAGAATAGAGAAGATACCTTGTAGTTAAGAGGTATATGGGTCACAATCACCATAATCACGCTCATGGGCATGCCCATCCACAAGTAGAGGGTAAGAACCTTGTCATTTCCATATTCTTAAATATTCTAATTACTGCCTCTCAGGTTGTAGGAGGTATCATTTCGGGCAGTCTTTCCTTACTTTCTGATGCCCTTCATAATTTTAGTGATGTTTTATCGCTTATCGTTAGTTATATAGCCAACGTACTTTCCAAAAAAAAAGCATCTACCACCAAAACGTTTGGTTATAAAAGAGCGGAAATAATTGCGGCCTTTGTTAATTCGGCTACACTAATGGTCGTTGCGGTTCTATTGATTAAGGAAGCTATTGAACGTTTTATTACTCCCCAGGAAGTAGAATCTGATTTGGTTATTTGGCTTTCCCTTTTGGGTATAGTAGCCAATGGTTTTAGCGTCTTTCTTATTAAAAAGGACTCTGATAAGAATATGAACATGAAATCTGCCTATCTTCATTTGTTAACGGATATGTTGGCTTCCGTAGCCGTTTTAATTGGGGGATTGTTGATGAAATTCTATGAACTGTATTGGGTAGATCCCTTGTTGACTTTTATCATTGCAGTCTATTTGATTTATATGGGATTTGACCTTTTAAAGGATTCAACCCGTGTTCTTATGCTTTTTACACCAAATACTGTTCAGGTACAACATATTGTGGATACGATATCCAATTTGGATGATGTTAAAAACGTACATCACGTACATCTGTGGCAATTGAACGAAAACCAAATTCATTTAGAGGCCCACATAGATTTTAGTGAGGATATAAAGCTTTCGGAATTTGATAAAATTTTAGGAGATATAGAAGAAGAATTATACCATAAACACGGTATAAACCATGTCAATATCCAGCCCGAATTTGGTAAGTGTGACAATAAACATGTCATTGTTCAGGATTGAGTTATTTTAACCCATGAAAATCTATAAATCAAAAATTAGTTGGGGACTTTTATTCTTTCCGATGCTGCCTTTTTTAGGAATCATCGTGTACATGATGGTAAAAGGGGAAGAACCTTTGGCAATCCTTACGACTTCTTTTATTTTTTTACTCGTGGGATTGTGCATTTTATATCTATTGATTACTACGGAATATGCCATCGATAAAGAAAAACTGTATATAAAAAGTGGTTTTATTTACAGAAAGCACCTTGATATTTCAAGGATCCGATCCGTAAAAAGAACAAGCAGTATGTTCTCCGCTCCCGCGGCATCCTTGGACCGGATACAGATTGCCTATGATTCTTTTGGTATATTGGTCATATCCCCCAAGGACAAGGAAAACTTTGTACAAGATTTAATAGTAATCAATCCTGATATAAAAGACTACGTGAATCTATGAAGATATATACCAAAACCTTTGATGCATTGACCATACAGGAACTATATGCCTTGTTGCAATTACGGAGCGAAGTCTTTGTGGTGGAGCAAGATTGCGTGTACCAAGATTTGGACGGGAAGGATACTAAGGCCATTCATGTGATAGGGAAGAAGGGAAATAAAATTGTTGCCTATACCCGTGTTTTTGCTCCGGGGGACTATTTTCCCGAAGCCAGTATTGGTAGGGTAGTGGTAAAAAAAGACCAAAGGCAATATGGGTATGGAAAAATGATTATGGAAGCTTCCATAAAGGCTATTGAAGAACAACTGAATACCAAGACCATTAGAATTTCTGCTCAGACCTATCTCTTAAAATTTTATAATTCACTTGGTTTTCAAGCTGAAGGGAAAGAATATTTGGAAGATGGTATTCCCCATGTGTCCATGGTTCGCGCAGTATAACCGGGTTAATAAAAAGAGGTATAGATTATTAATGATTTATATTTCTATTTTGGTGATAATTAAAATGAATCCAAACGAACTCGAAATATTAATTCTAAGAGATATAGTCCAATATCAGTTGAAAACTAAAGGATTCAATCTGGAACGTCAGATCGAATCTCTTGAGGTAAAAAAAGGGAATTAACAGTGTTTGGAATCTTTGTTCATTTTAAAGTTGATAACTAAGTGGACCTAAGTGAAATCCTAAAAAACGGAACCACTTTTCTAAGCTCTCCAATTCAAATTTATCTTGGCACATTGGAACATCAAATTTCATTTGAGCTAAACTTAAACGAAAAGGGACAATTTGACTTTTTGGAAATAGTCCCAAACGGTGTAAAAAGTTGGAATGGAGAATATGAAAAAATAAAAACTACCGCCAATAAAAAATAAAATTCAAGCGGGTTTTGTAGGTTAATCATGTTTATCTTTCTCATGCAAATTTCGTTTCAGTTGGCTGCACTTCGCTTCGTCTTCCCGCGCGAAATTTTATTTAACCGTTAGCATAAATGACTAAACGTATTTTTTATTGAATCGCTACAAAAAGAAAAATAAAGGAGAAAAAACTGCTGATGCATTTCTAAATAACGTTTTTAGAAAGGATAAAGATAAGTCGGAGCAGAAAAAAGTAAGAGTTTTAGTAATAGTAATTATTGGAGCCCTTATTTGTATATTGACTGTGTCCATATACCTATACTTCCAAAAATCAAACGATTTAAAAACTAATGGTGAACGGACCTATGCAATTGTAACTGGAATTAAAAGGAATGGATATCGTGCCAATGATATGGATGGAACGACGGTCAATAATTATTTGATTTCGTTTGAATTTCATGTAGGACAGAAAAAAATAATAGGTTTTCAGTCAATTGAAAAGAAAGAATACTTAGATTATTTTAATGAAGAAATTAAAGTAGCGGACACAATATATATCCAATATAGTATTGTCAATCCACATAATAATAAAATACTAAAAAAATAAATACTTGTGCTAACAAGGTATATAATTAATTGCTGCATTATCACTTAATTTAAACCTATTAATCCTAAACATGGCCCCATTTTATTTTAAAAATTTCTTGTTTTTCAACGCCCAGCCATAATAACTAAGCCAAAGACAGACACCAATGAAAAGATTAGGAACTCTTTTAATTATGCTATTTAGTTATCAAGTAACAATCAGTCAAAACCTTCCATGTAAAATAACGTTTAAGGAGGGGGAGGCCTTTGAAGGATTTAGTAAAATCAATAAAAACGAAAAAATTCTTTTCAGACTAGATAAAAACTCGGAAGCGGATGTATATGGGTCGGGTGACATTGAAAAAATAGAGTTTTATGGACAAAGGGAAAATAGAACTTTCCAATATGTAGAAATACAGGCAACAACCAAAAAGACAAAGCATCTACTTATGGAAATAATAGAAAACGGAAAGATTCAGTTATTTCAGCATTACAGAACAAAAAGGAGATTTAACCAAACCAGCCCATCTTTCAATTATAATGAAGGCCTTCCCAGGATTACTGGGGAATGGGAAACCGAGTATATTGTAAAGAAGTACTTGAAACCAAGCCACGTTGATTTAGCAATCAGTTTAAATGAACCAGATAACGTTGCGGATGTTTTAACAAAGCACATGTTTGATTGTCCTTCTGTTTTGGATGAATTAAGAGTAATAGAAGGCGTTAATTATATAGAGGATTTAGTTTGGCAATATAATAGGGATTGTGGGGGAGATGAGAATTAAATTCTGTTACCGATAATACCCAAAATCAAATAAATGGGCGGAGTTATCCGCCCATTTCCATTTTAAATATTGTACAAAAAAGGGCTCTTATGGATATATTGTCTATCCTCCAGTTGCGCAATTAAAAAATCGGCCAAATCCGTAGAGCTAATCTTATCCCCTTCACAGTTTTTCAAATTAACTCCAACGGGAAATTTTTCATCGGTTTGAATGATGATAGGTAATCGAACCAACGTCCAATCCACACGTTCCTGTGTAGTCAAATATGCATATTCTTCCTGTCTATTTTTAGTTGCATCAGGAAAGTTTTCGTACATCCATTGGGTAGCATAGCTAGTTTTTTCATCCTTTTTATCAAAGGGGGAATCCACATTTAACCCTGTGACCACTATGTATCTTTTCAGGTTGTTTTTTCGCATTGCATTTACAACGTTCTTGCTTGCGTCCATAGAAATAGGAGGTTCTCCTTTGGGTTGTCCCAAGGCACTGATTACTGCGTGACATCCATTGATTAGGTCCAAAACGGCACCATAATTCCTTGCATCGCCTTTTGCCACTTCAACCAATGGGTTCTTAAAACAATGTTTTTCTGGATTTCTGATTAGGAGTTTTATAGGCATTTCTAGCTCTAAAAGCCTTCTTACCAAATAGGTGCCCGATTTACCTGTACCGCCAAGAACGGCAATTTTATGTTTAGTCATAATTTTCTTTATAAAATGAAACAATAGAAATTTAGACCCTAGAATCGGGTCTGCTGTTTAAATCCGAAGAAGGATTTGTGCTATTTTATAAAGAGATTTTAATACTTAAATATAAAAAATAAAGGAACACAAATTTGTGTTCCTTTAGGAATTAAGTACTGTATTTAATCCTAAATTTTAATCGGTTGTTTATTACTAAGGTTAATATCTTCCAACATGGTGTCCGTAAACTTGTAGTGACCCCTTGTGGTTATAATACGAAATCGATTGGATTTCATTCTGCTCAAGGTATCCAGGAATAACCATTTTGTCTTTAACAACCTTGGTTTCTCGGATTTTAAGCTGATATCAAAAAAGTATTTTCTTCCATTTTTTATAGCTACGATATCCGGGGTAATTTTATCCTCCGCTCCCTTTCTACTATAGGATTTGGGTTTTTCATAGCCTTCCATATCGGCCTTGATATTTTCAAAACCAGTGGCTTCTAAATGATGTATTGATTTCTCTAAAAATTCTATATTTTCTGACTTGTCTAACTTTACCATACCTGGTAAGATAACAGAATAAAGGAAAAATCCAAAAAAAAGAGCCTGATTAACAGGTTTTTAACGTAACACCATTTTTAATAGCTTAGCTTTCTTTAAGCTTTTAGCAAGGTGCTTTTTGTTCTAAAATAGGTTCTTGGCCAAACCCATATCCAATAAAAATTCCAAGCGTAAAACCAGATTTATGGGTTTTTCTGATTTGTTATTTTTAGAATGATATAAATAACCTTCCGTGCTTGGGTTTAGCTCCTTAAGGTTGGTTTTACCGTGCGGAAGGCTTTCCGGCGGATAACGCTTGCAGATTATATCCTGCGTAATTCGCCTCGTTTCTAGAAAAGTGATAAGTTTTTGACGGTTTACAAAGGTTACCTTGCACGAAGTAAAAACCTCGGGTTCATCCTCATAAATGGAAGTGATCAAGGCATAAAAATCCGTTTTTTTGTTGGTATCGTATAACCAGCCCTGCCTTAAAGTGTCATTTTTAAAATAACTGAGTTCAAAGGCAAATGTGGGCAGGCTTTCATTGATATAATCCAGCTGCGCTTTTTCATCAACGACGTGGGTCATGTGGGAGGATTTTTGTTTTAGTAATAGATCCACCCCCTGTAGTTGTTCGTTTATATCATGTATGCGTTCAAAATGATAATTTTTTAAGTGCTTGGTGTAGTATGAGTCCAACAGCGAGGAAAGTCTTTGTTCTTTTTTTAGGTCCGATGTAAAGTTACTTTTCAAACCAAGGTGCTTAAACGTTTATCTTTTGTGACAATACGGCACCAATCCTTTCTATTATGCCAACTACCAAGGCATTCCCCATAAAAAAGGCCCGCTTGGTATCGCTAATTCCTTCTAACTGCGTGTGATTGTCCGGAAACATGTTCAATCGCTCCAACTCTATTGGAGTTAACCGGCGCAATCCTTTGGAAGTTTGCACCACATGTTTAAATCTTGAAGGACTTTTACCACCTTCCCCGGTGATGATCGTTCTTGAGGCATTGTCCAAGGCATCTGGAAACACCATGGCCCCTTCACTGTAGTTATAGCTAAAGCCATTTTTAGCAGTTCTAACCTCTTTTTTAGAACCTTTTAAATACTCCCACTTGGGCAGGTCTTCTTCACCGATGTAAAACTCCTTCGGGACATCCCCATTTTGAAGTATATCTTTCAAAACCGTTCTTTCCCCTTCGTAGGACGCCTTAGTTTTCGCCGTAATCACTTTTCCCTCAATAAATACTCCGGTATTTTCAAAGGGCGATAGTTTTTGCCCCTTGTTGAAGTTATCCGAAAGGGAAACCAAATCTCCCTCTATAGTATATTCTCGAATAACCGAAGTGCCTTCATCAACCGGAAAGGCTTCGGCCA
>JAUIGC010000275.1 GCA_030429835.1 Bacteroidia bacterium | reverse complement strand
CCAAAAATAACCAGCATTTGATTTTCTGTATTCTTCATGTTTCAAATTTGATAGTTTAAAAGTATCGAAAAGTAAGTCCACTACCAATGAGTTTGCAATAACTTAAGAAGTATTGTGGATATTTTCATTTATTTTTGGGGCTCACCGATACAATAATTAGAAAATCGCTTTTATATGGATAAGAAATATGACTTTGGACTAGTGGGACTGGGTGTAATGGGACGCAATTTTATCCTGAATGTTGCCGATAACGGATTTACCGCTTTTGGTAATGATTTGGATAAGGAAAAGGTGGACGCCCTGATCAAGGAAGGTGGTGATACCTCCAAAGTAAATGCATCCACGGATAACAAAGTGTTTTTGGAAGCTTTATCCAAGCCTAGAAAAATAATGTTATTGGTACCCGCCGGTAAAGTGGTGGACATCGTAATAGAAAGCCTTTTGCCCAACTTGGATGAAGGCGACCTGATTATTGACGGGGGAAACTCCTTTTATACCGATACAGATCGTAGGGAGTCCTATTTGGCCAAAAAAGGAATCAACTTTTTTGGTGCCGGCGTTTCTGGAGGTGCCAAAGGAGCCCGAAGGGGACCAAGTATCATGCCCGGCGGAAACAAGGAGGCTTATCAACATGTAAAACCTATTTTTGAGGCCGTTGCCGCCAAATATCAAGGAGAACCCTGTGTGACCTATTTAGGGCCAAAATCGGCAGGAAACTACGTAAAAATGGTGCACAACGGTATTGAATATGGGTTGATGCAATTGACCTCCGAAATATATGACGTACTAAAAAAAGGCGGAGACTATACCAATGATGAGCTACATGCTACGTTTCACAAATGGAACGCGGGAAGATTACAGTCTTTCTTGGTGGAGATAACCTCAGAAATTTTTGAACAGGAGGATGACTTGGGTGATGGTCGATTGGTGGATAAAATCTTGGATAAGGCCAAGCAAAAAGGGACGGGAAAATGGACCAGCCAGAACGCCATGGATTTGGGTATTCCTGTCCCAACAATTGATGTAGCGGTAAGCATGCGGGAAATATCAGCATTGAAGGAAGAGCGTATAAAGGCAGACGAACTTTATGACCGCCCTATAGTCAAACATATGAACAAGGGCCCATTGGAGAAAATGACGGAAGAGGCCCTGTATTTTTCCTTTATTATGACCTATGCCCAAGGCTTACATCAGCTAGCCGATGCCTCAAGGGAATATGGCTATGAATTGGATATTGCCGAGATCGCGAAAATTTGGCGGGCGGGATGTATCATTAGGGCCGGCCTTTTGGCCGATATTACCGAAGCTTTTAGAGCCGATGATTCATTACCCAACCTATTGTTGTCCCCCACTTTTGTGAAAAAGGTGCAAGGCACGGTGGATTCGGCTAGGGAGTTGGTTGCGTTTGGTGCCATAAATGGTATTCCATTGCCGGGACTTTCCAATTCCTTAACCTATTTTGATGCTTATACGTCCAGTAGGTTGCCCTTAAACTTAATTCAGGCGCAGCGGGATTATTTTGGGTCGCACACGTATGAGCGATTGGATAAGGAAGGTATTTTCCATACGGAATGGGAAAAAGAATAGTTACCTAAATGCAAGATGCCATATAGCATTTACGTAGTAGAGCTCCACAAAAAGGTATTTACGGAAAACAGGAAGTTTCGGGAAGCCAACCCTCAGTTTAACGGAGTGCTGGAATGCCTTTACGTGGGTATGACAAGCAAAACGCCAAAAGAACGTTTTGAGCAACATAAGAATGGTACGTTGAGTAAAAAAGGACATAATCTTTCCTCGAGTATTGTTAAAAAGTACGGACTATATCTTCGGGGTAGCCTGTACAATCATATTAAACCACTATCCACTCGGGAAGAGGCACTTAAAATGGAACGGATTTTGGCATTGGAACTAAGACGCAAAAAGTATGCGGTCTGGTTTAATTAAATGTCGTATTAAATAAAAAAGCACCCTATCCGGGTGCTTTTTACTTTTTGTAGAAAGGTTTTTCTATTTACTCAAATACATTTTTCTACGTGCATAAAGATTATAGAAATCATCATCCTTTAAGCTATCAATAAATAGGATACTTTCCCCGGTACTCTTCATTTCAGGTCCCAAGTTCTTGTTTACATTCGGGAATTTATTGAAGGAGAAAACCGGCTGTTTAATGGCGTAACCTTCCAAGTGTGGCTTAAAGTCAAAATCCTTGATTTTCTTCTCCCCCAACATCACTTTGGTCGCATAATTCACATAGGGTTCCTTATACGCTTTTGCTATAAAGGGTACCGTCCTGGAAGCACGTGGATTGGCCTCGATAATATAGACTATATCGTCTTTGATAGCAAATTGTATGTTTATTAGACCAACTGTATTCAGGGCCAAAGCAATCTTCTTGGTATGGTCCTTGATCTGCTGCATTACAAACTCGCCAAGGTTGAACGGCGGTAAGGTAGCGTTGGAATCCCCAGAGTGAATTCCGCAAGGTTCAATATGCTCCATGATACCAATGATATACACATCCTTCCCATCACAAATGGCATCGGCCTCTGCTTCAATGGCTCCATCCAAATAGTGGTCCAATAACAGTTTGTTGTTAGGGATTTTTCTTAACAGGTCTACTACGTGCTCTTCCAATTCCTCCTTGTTGATGACAATTTTCATTCCCTGTCCGCCCAATACATAGGATGGCCTGACCAATAAGGGAAAATCCAATTCGTCCGCAAGTGCCAAAGCTTCGTCCGCTGTTTCTGCAACCCCGAACCTTGGATACGGAATATCATTATTCTTCAGGAGATCCGAGAAGCTTCCCCTGTCCTCGGCCAAATCCAAGGATTCAAAACTTGTTCCCAATATCTTGATTCCGTATTTGGATAATTTTTCGGCCAATTTCAAAGCGGTCTGTCCTCCCAACTGTACAATAACACCTTCTGGATTCTCATGTCTGATGATATCATAGATATGTTCCCAGAATACCGGCTCAAAATAAAGTTTGTCCGCTGTATCAAAATCCGTAGAAACCGTCTCCGGGTTACAGTTGATCATGATGGTCTCATAGCCACATTCGGCAGCGGCTAATACCCCATGAACACAACAGTAGTCGAACTCAATCCCCTGCCCTATTCGGTTAGGACCGGAACCTAGAACAACGATTTTCTTTCTATCGGTCACCACACTATCGTTCTCCACATATCTGGTTCCATCCGGCTTTTCTATCTCTTCCTCAAAGGTAGAATAGTAATAGGGTGTCATGGC
>JAUIGC010000052.1 GCA_030429835.1 Bacteroidia bacterium | reverse complement strand
TCTGAACCAATGTTGGACGCAAAAATGGAAGCACCCACTACGAACCAACCTACATTACGGCCGGCCAAAAAATAGTCTTCCGTGTTGTCCTCCTTTTTTCTGATGACCCACACGGCGATTCCGAGTAAAATCAGAAAATAGAATACAATAGCTACCCAGTCAAAAGTATCAAGTGTTTGCATAATTAATTGGTTTAGTTTTGCCGTTATTTGGTCGTTAATTTAAATGTTGTTTTGGTAACATACTTCTCTCCAGGATTTAATACCACTGAGGGGAATTCCTTTTGATTTGGAGAATCTGGATAGTGTTGGGTCTCCAAACAAAGTCCGCTTCGCTTTGAATACGTTCCATTATTTGGAGCCGGAAGTGTATCGTCTAAAAAATTTCCGGTATAGAACTGAATTCCCGGCTCATCCGTGGAGACCTCCAAAAACCTACCAGTTGCAGGGTGATAACCGCTGGCCACTTTTCTAAAACCCGCCTGTTGGTCATTCAATACCCAACAGTGATCATAACCGCCTCCCAAGTTTAACTGTTCGTTTTCTTCGGAAATATCCTCACCTACCGTCTTGGGCTCCCTAAAATCAAAAGGAGTTCCTTCAACCGGCCTCAACTCTCCGGTAGGGATCAGACCACTATCAACAGGTAAATATGCATCTGCATCGATTTCAACCACATGGTCCAAAATAGTGTTGGAAAAATCTCCCGATAGATTAAAATACGCATGCTGGGTAAGGTTCACCACGGTGGCCTTATCCGTTGTAGCTTCATAGAGCACATCCAAGGAATTATCATCGTGCAAGGTATACGTAACCGTGGTACTCAGGTTTCCAGGAAAGCCCTCTTCCATATCCTTGCTCAAATATGTTAAGATTAGTGAGACAGAATTTTCGCCCTCCTCGGTCTTGGCATCCCAAACTTGCTTGTCAAAACCTTTTATTCCTCCATGCAAGCTGTTTTCCCCATTGTTTTGTGCCAAGGTATATTCTTCTTCACCAATGCTGAACTTTCCTTTAGCAATACGGTTGCCATATCTTCCGATTAATGCCCCAAAGAAAGGATTTTCCTTTTCATATTGGGACAAATCATCAAAGCCCAGGACTACATTTTTCATGTTTCCGTTCTTGTCCGGAGTTCTCAAAGAGGTGATCCTGCCTCCGTAAGTGATAATATCCACCTCAATTCCTCCTTGATTTTTTAAAGAAAATTGGGTGACCTTTTTACCATCCTGGGTGGTCCCGTAATCACTCTCCATAATACTAACCTTAGATGTATTCTCTTTTGGCATTTCTTCTTTCATTTCTTTGTCCTTTTTATCCTTACAATTTACATTGACCACTAGTAAAATTAGCAATGTACATGCATAATAAATGATGGTTGATTTTTTCATGGTTAAAGCTGTTTATAAATTATTTTTGAACAATTGAAAATAGGCCTCATTGGCATTCAACTGGTTTTTTAAATCCCTTATGGTGGTATTCCTATCGATAACAATCAACTCAATACCGGCCATTTCCGCAAAATCCTCTATAAATTCAGTCGTCAATGCTTGCGTATAGACCGTATGGTGGGCACCTCCTGCCAAAATCCAACCCGTAGCGGCTACCTCCAAATTAGGATGTGCGTCCCATAGTACTCTGGCCACCGGCAAGTTAGGTAATTTACCTTCTGGTTCCACGGCCTCTACCTCGTTGACTATCAATCGGAACCTATTCCCTAAATCAACCAAGGAAACGTTGATGGCTGGTCCGGAAGGTGAATTAAAGACTAAACGTACCGGATCCTCCTTGCCCCCTATTCCCAATGGATGTACTTCACAAGAAGGCTTTCCATCAGCTATGGAAGGGCATATTTCCAACATATGCGATCCCATTACATAGGATTTTTGCGGGGTAAAGTGATAGGTGTAATCCTCCATAAAAGAAGTTCCGCCTTCCAGTCCTTCCGCCATGACCTTCATTGCCCTAAGCAGTGCAGATGTTTTCCAATCCCCTTCCGCTCCAAAGCCATAGCCATCGGCCATTAATCTTTGTGTGGCTATTCCGGGAAGCTGTTTTAATTCCCCAAGATTTTCAAAAGTATCGGTAAAGGCTTTAAACCCGCCAGCATCCAAAAACTTCCTAAGTCCCAATTCTATCTTTGCGGCTTCCTCTAAGGAGTTCCGCTGTTTGCCTCCTTCCTTCAACAAATCACTTAATTCGTATGCTTCCTCATACCTTTTTACCAAGGCATCAATCTCCTTTTGGTCCAAGCTTTTTATGTGATTTACAACATCGGAGGAGTCATATCCGTTTACTGAAAATCCCAAACGCAACTGGGCCTCCACCTTATCACCATCAGTCACGGAAACCTCTCGCATATTATCGCCCAAACGAGCGACCTTCAAATTTTGAAACTCGTTCCACCCTAGGGCAACACGACTCCAATTCCCCAATTTTTGCTGCACCCTTTCCGTTTGCCAATGGCCCACAATAATCTTTCTATTCTTTCGCATTCGGGTCATCATATGGCCAAACTCCCGATCACCATGTGCCGATTGGTTCAGGTTCATGAAATCCATATCTATGGACTCCCAGGGTATTTCTGCGTTGAACTGGGTATGCAAATGGCAAAGTGGTTTGTTCAATACGCTTAGACCCTTGATCCACATTTTAGCGGGAGAGAAGGTATGCATCCAAGTAATTATGCCTATGCAATCTTTATTTGAACTTGCTTCCAAGCAAATATCCGTTATTTCCTGGGGGGTCTTAACTGTAGGTTTATATACAATTTGCAATGGGATAAATGCTGATTTGTTCAATCCCTTAACAATTTCCTGTGAATTTTTTGCAACCTGATCAAGTGTTTCAGGTCCATATAAATGTTGGCTTCCCGTTACAAACCAAATTTCCTTCTCTGCCATATATTTAATTATAAATCTGTTGTTAGTTATTATTGTCCGTAGTAGGCATTTTTTCCATGCTTACGTTCATAGTGTTTTTTTACAAGGGAATCTTTAAGTCTTGGGGCTTCGGGATTTATTTGTAACGTTAAATAGGCCATTTGGGCCACCGTTTCCAAAACCTTACTATTATATACGGCCTTGGCCGCCGTCTTGCCCCATGCAAAAGGGCCATGGTTTCCCAACAGGACCATTTCCACCTCTTCAGGCGAAAGATTTCGATCCTTGAAACAATCTAATATTTGGATTCCGGTATTGTGTTCGTAGTTGCCTTCGATAAGGTCATCACGCATCGGTTCCGCACAGGGAATATCCTTTGTTAAATGATCCGCATGAGTCGTACCGAAAATAGGTATATCCTTTTGGGCCTGTGCCCAGGCTACCGAGTATGTAGCATGCGTATGTGCTATACCGCCAATATGCCCCCAATTCTTATATAAAAAGGCGTGGGTCTTGGTATCCGAGGAAGGTCTCATGCTTCCTTCGATTATAGCATTGTCATAATCCAAGATTACGATATCCTCAGGTTTTAGTTTCTCATATGGCACTCCACTTGGCTTAATGGCAAAAACACCATTATCCCTGTCCACAGCGCTCACGTTCCCAAAGGTATAAATGACCAAACCTAAGTTGTTCAGTTCTATATTCGCTTCAAAACATTCCTGCTTAAGTGCTTCGTATTTTGAACTCATTTCTTATTTCGGTTTTATAGATGTTTCGATGAAATTTCCCAGTTCATTGTAGGATGCCATCAATTGCCTATATGTTTCAACGGAAGCTTGTTGGGGATGATATTCCGCTTCAAACTCGCTTCCCATATATTTACTGGCCTCAACAACATTTGAATAGATTCCCGAAGCCACTGCCGCATAAATTGCTGCACCCAGGGCAGGTGCCTGATCTGATGCGGCTACTTTTATGGGCATATTCATAACATTCGCCAAGGTCTGCATAATAAAAGGTGACTTCCTTGCCACACCACCAATACCGATTACCGAGTTTATTTCGACCCCCTCCTCTTGAAAACGGTCCGCTATTTTCTTGGAACCAAAACAGATGGCATTAACCAAGGCTTTGAAAATATGGGGTGCCTTACTCCCCAACGAAAGATTGGAAATCGCACTTTTAAGGTTTTGATCCGCATCCGGGGTACGGCGCCCGTTAATCCAATCCAATGCCATTGGTATGCTTTCCGATAAGGGTATGGCCTCCGCGGCATCGGATAATTTTTTAATAAAATCGCTTTCTATTTCTTTCCTTAATTCAATTTTCTGCTCTTCCGATAAAATGTCCGAAGTCAAAACCAAATTTTCCACTGGCCATGAAAGGACATCCTTAAACCAGGCCAGCAAATCACCAAAAGCGGACTGACCGGCTTCCAACCCCACTAAACCGGGTATGACAGAGCCATCTACCTGCCCACAAATTCCCTTTATAGTGTTTCCACCTATTTCTTTGTCCGTCGCTACCATAATGTCACAGGTTGAAGTTCCCATAACACGTACCAGGGCATGCTCGTCAATTTTTGCGCCCACGGCCCCGGAATGGGCATCAAAAGTGCCTACGGCAACAACGGTATCTATGGTGAGTCCCAAGCGATTTGCCCATTCTTCACTTAAAGTACCGGCTACCTCATCGGAGGTATAGGTCTCTTCATAAAGACGGTCCCTTAATTCCGATAAATATGGATGAATCTTGCCTAAAAATTCCTTTGGGGGCAATCCACCCCAGCTTTCATGCCACATGGCTTTATGACCAGCAGCGCACCTACTTCGTTTAAAGGTTTCCAAATTTTGGTCTTCAATCAACAGAAAGGTCATCAAATCACAATGCTCCATCCAGGTGTAAGCATGCTCCATAACGGCTTTATCCTCTTTGACGACATGGGCAATTTTGGCCCAAAACCATTCCGAAGAATAGATACCGCCCACGTATTTGGTAAAATTCTCACCTCCCCAGGAAACCCCCAATTCATTTATGAGTTCCGCTTCCTTTATGGCGGTATGGTCCTTCCAAAGTACCATCATGGCATTTGGGTTCTCGGTAAATCCCTCTACCAAAGCCAACGGTGTGCCCTCCTGGGTTACTGGCACCGGGGAAGATCCCGTGGTATCGATACAGATTCCCTTTACCTCTTTCGGATTCACCCTGCTCCGATCCATTATGGCTTTAACCGTATATTCCAGACCTTCGATATGATCCAAAGGGTGCTGTCTAAATTGATTCAAGGAAGGATTACAATACTTGTTTTCCTTCCATCTTTTATACCAGCAAACTTCAGAAGCAAGCTCTTCTCCATTTTGGGTATTGATGAGTACGGCCCGAACCGAATCCGAACCATAGTCCAACCCTATAACATATGATGTCTCCAAATCTTATTTGCTTTGTTTTTCGTTCTCTTCGGGCAACCAGACCTTCATTTTACCCACGCATCTGTTGGACCATGCATAGTATGGAATGGCCTTGAAGCTTTCTGTATTTATGGTATTTACGCCCTCTAAAATATCCTTTTCCATGGTTACGGAAAAATCCGTATTACCGGAAACGGAAATAGTATCAAAATCAGTTTTGTTGTCCACCTCCTCAACAGCATAGACAAGGGGACCATACTCCAATGCCAACTTCCCTTTGTTCTCATCTACTTTCTCTGAGGTTTCTGCCAGACGTACTTCCATGGGAAATTCCATTTCAATGGTTTTACCTACAACCTCAGATCCCTCTAAAACAAAATATCCATCATTTATCTGTACATTTTTATTTTCACCATTTATTTTCAACGTGATAGGATTTGATAGTTCATTTCTATATTGATACAGGTTGCTGGGCAATACTTGGTTACGCGCCCAGCCGGGCACCCTTAGTTTCAGTTTAAAATCTGAATTATCGTTACCCCGTAGATTTATGCTCACCTTCCCGTCCCAAGGATAATTTGTTTCTTGGATAATTTGAACCGAATTGTTAGGCAGGTCTACGGTAGCTTCATTGGAAGCATACAAATTCACATAAATATCAGTATCGGTTTTTGAATAGATCAAACCTGGAATGGCCGGAATAAACCGTACGACATTTGTTGGACAGCAAGAACAATCAAACCACGATTTTCTGGTAGCAGCCCCTTGGTTAAATTCATATTTTCCATCCGATTCCAAAGCATTTGGATAAAAGAAATGGGTACCATCCAAAGCTATTCCGGAAATAAGACCGTTATATAAGGTGCGCTCTATGACGTCAAAATATTTTACATCACCGGTCATATTATGCAAGCGATGGTTCCAATACACATCGCCAATGGATGCACAGGTTTCATTATAAGCCGTTAAATTGGGAAGTTCATAATTATCTCCAAAAGCCTCTTGGTCATGTCTGGCGCCTATCCCCCCCGTGATGTACATTTTTTTGCTCACCATATTGTCCCATAGGTTATCCACAGCGTTCAGGTAAGCCGAATCATTTTTTATAGCGGCAATATCCGTCATGGCTGCGTACATATATACGGCCCTAACCGCATGCCCAACAACTTCGTCCTGTTTTACCACGGGAACGTGATCTTGTGAATAATCACCGAAGAGTTCATGATTATCTGGGTTGCCCCTATTGTCCAAGAAATACTTGGCCAAATCGAGGTAGTCCTCTTTTCCGGTAACCTCGTACAATTTTATTAGTCCTGTTTCTATTATCTGATGCCCTGGTACTGCGGCAATCTTGCCTTCACCCTCCCCGAAGGTTTCCACCATTAAATCAGCATTTTTAATAGCGATATCCAAGAAATTCCGTTTTCCGGTAGCTTTATAATGTACCACGGCGGCCTCGTACATATGGCCGGCATTATAAAGCTCATGGCTTGCCGCAAGCGATTCCCATCTTTTACCTTCCTTGACCTCTACCCAAGTAGCGGGCGGTTTGGCGGGATCAATAGTGCGCCATGTGGTTAAATACCCATCGGGTTCTTGCCCAATTTTTATAATTCCTACCAAAGAATCCAACAAAGTCTCCAATTTTGGATTGGGAGAACTAATTAAGGAATTGGAAGCTCCCTCTATAATTTTATACACGTCTGAATCATCAAAAGGCATCACCCCACGTACCGAACCTTCCATTTTGCCTCCGGCAATCAAAAAATTATCGAACCTACCCTCTTCCTCACATTTTTCAATGGCGTACTCAATAGTCCTTTCTTGAACTTTTTGAATCCATGGAAGCCAAAATTCATCAGTCAATTGAACGTGCTGAATATTAACCGGAGTTATAGGATATCCAGACGCCTCTTCTTTCTCAACAGCAGCGACCTTCTCCTTAGTTTCATTTTGACAGGAAATTATAAAAAGACAAAAAATAAGACTACCAAAAATATACTTTCTCTTTTTCATATTTTTTGGATTATTTGCTTCCTTCCAATACGATTACGGAAAAGGCCGGCAATTCTACTTCCAAAACTCCTTTCTTAAAAGTAAAACCCTTATACGCCTTGGGTTCAATTTTATTCGGATTATCAAAAGTGTTATGGTCTTGTAATTTATCGGACATTAATATCTCACCAGTGATTTTCTTGATTCCCAGAGCATTCAAATCGATGGTTACCGTGTTCTCTTTATGGGCATCTATATTCACGATGGATAAATGCATTTTTCCTGCATCATCTATCGATGCCGAGGCATTGATTGCGGGAAGGCTTTCCCCCTCATAGGTATACTCTGGAGATTCAAAGGAAAGTGGAATCAATTTGGCATCCTGATGCACCTTGTACATATTCATCACGTGATATGTGGGCGTAAGAATCATTTTTTCCTTATCGGTCAAAATTACCGCCTGCAATACATTTACGGTCTGAGCCAGATTGGCCATTTTTACTCGATCTGCATGATTATTGAAAATATTGAGGTTCATTCCCGCTATCATGGCGTCCCGCATCGTGTTCTGTTGATATAGGAATCCTGGGTTCGTGCCTTCGGCAACCTCGTACCATCCGCCCCATTCATCTACGATAAGATCTACCTTCTTTTCCTTATCATATTTGTCCATTATTGCGGTGTGATTCACAATCAGTTCTTCCATCAGCCAAGATTCCTTCATAGTCTTGAAATATAGGTCCTCCGTGAAATCCACATCAGAACCCTTGGCACTCCAATCAATAACGGAATAGTGGTGCAGGGCAACTCCTTGCAGCATGTTCTTGGGTATATTTTTCATAAGTACCTCCGTCCAGTTATAATCGTCATTGCTGGCACCCGAAGCAATTTTGTAAAGTCCTCCCTCAACGTCTGCGTCCGACATGAAAGTGACATATTTTTTATAGATATCTGCGTAGTATTCCGGACGCATATTACCTCCACATCCCCAAGCCTCATTTCCAATTCCCCAAAATCTAACGGTCCATGGCTCATCTCTACCGTTCTCGCGTCTTAAATCGGACATAGGGCTTTTGCCTTTAAAATTTGTGTACTGTACCCAATCCGCCAATTCCTGTACCGTACCACTGCCCACGTTTCCTGAGAGATAAGGCTCTGTTTCAAGCACCTCGCATAGATTCAAAAAGTTATGGGTTCCAAAACTATTGTCCTCAGTAACTCCTCCCCACCAAGTATTTACGATAGTTGGTCTATTCTCCTGCGGACCTATACCGTCTTTCCAATGATACGTATCGGCAAAGCAACCACCGGGCCAACGCAAATTGGGTATCTGTAGCTCCTTGAGCGCATCGATTATATCATTTCTTACCCCTTCCGTATTAGGTATCATACTGTTATCGCCAACGTAGAATCCTTCATAGATACATCTGCCCAAATGCTCGGCAAAATGTCCATAAATATGCCTACTAATGGTAGGAGCATCTTCCATCTTCCCGATTTCAATAGTGCTTTTTGTAGCTTGTCCCATGGAAACGCCAGCGCCCATAAATAATGACACGGCAATTAGCGAATAGACTTTTAATGTTCTCATACTATGTTCTTATAATTGTTTAATGGTTATTTTTTTCTATGCACAGATTTGCATCTAGCCAGACCAGATTGCTAATTACTCTAAATTTACAGTTTCAAAAGACATATGCTTTAATAAATGCTGGCAAAACTCTTTTAGTTCTAACTAAAATCAAACTTATAATCCAAAATTCATGAATTATAGGATTTGTGCTTTTAACCACAAGAAAGCATATTAATTTTTATATATCTTAACAGAACCAATGATTTTTCCTATGTCAATATTGAAAATCAAAAGTGTATTTTCAACACGTGTAAATAAACAGCAGATATTTGAATTTTCCAAGCTCAATAGTGCAATATGCATAATTTAACGACCTGATTTTCTTTAATTACGTATTTAGGGCTGAAAATTAATATGAAAATAGGATGAATTTGACTAATTTTCGCCATTGAAGAACTTACCAATACAACCATAAAATTGCAAAATCCCGACCAGAAAGAAATATTGGCTCTTGCCAACTATGATAACGAAGATAAAGTTCTACTAGCAGTTGACTGCATTATTTTTGGTTTCGATAGAGAGGAGTTAAAAATACTCTTGGTCAAGCGAAATTTTGAACCAGAGAAAGGCAAATGGTCCTTAATAGGCGGATTCTTAAAAAAAGAAGAAAATTTGGACATAGCGGCCGTGAGGGTGCTTCATCATTTAACCGGACTCCATGATATATACATGGAGCAATTATACATTTATAGCAAGGTAGATAGGGATCCGGCAGACCGAACCCTTTCCGTTTCGTATTATGCCCTTATCGATATCGCCAAGCACGACAAGGAGCTTATTAAACAAAATTCGGCGCAATGGTTCCCTTTAAAGGATGCGCCGCCGTTGATCTTCGACCATAACGAAATGGTGGACAGGGCCATTGCCCGGTTGAAACGAAGAGCGCTTAGCAAGCCCATTGGATTTGAGCTTCTGCCCGAAAAATTTACCATGCGGCAACTGCAAAAGCTTTATGAGGCCATCTTAGGAAAAAAGCTAGACAAACGTAATTTTATAAGTAAATTCAATTCGTTCAAGATTTTAATAAAGCTGGATGAAAAGGATATGAGCTCCTCAAAGAAAGGTGCCTTTTTATTCAAATTCGATGAGGAAAAGTACAAGCGTAAAGTAGAGGACGGTTTTAGCTTTAAAATTTAAATTTAGGCATCTGCTGTCAACGAAAAAGGCATTCTAAAAATAGAATGCCCTAAAAACAACCTAATCTAAACTAACGAAAACTATTAGTCGACAATAAACAAACTGGCAATCGCTGTTGCATCATCACCAGATAAGGGCTCATCATAGGCTTCGGAAGAGGCCTCCATACTAAATGGGGCACCCGAACCTAAGGTGGTTACATCCACTCCTCCTTGAGTGATATTTTCTTCGCCATTATACACCGCCTGTGTTGCTTCCGGCATGCCCGCACCTCTTTCATTATTTGTAATCCATCCTTTTAAACCTCTTAATCTTCTTATTTCCGAAGCATGTCTTGCCTCTACGGAATGAATCTGTAATGCGGCAGTCAAAAAATCTGATCCAAGTAAATTGCCTGCCTGACCTTTATATGCCCGTACGCCGGTATCCTCAAAGGCCTGAGCCAAGGCCAATAGCTGCGCATAGGCCGTATCTTGCCCAGCACCATTTTCGTTGAAGGGGTCAAACATACCCCCTACCGTGAAATCGAACATAGGTTTTTCTACTTGGGTTACTCCTGCACCTTCCAAACCGGCTATCAAAAAATCCACATGGGCCTGTTCATGTTTAGAGATTTGCATATATACATTCTCTGGTCTCCCTGATGGCAACACTCCAGATTGAAGTGCCAAGTCATAGAATTCATCCTCCAAATACTCCAAGGTAAGCGCTAATTGAAGTGCCCCTGCCGGATCACTGGTCATCGATTGGGCAAAAGTCTTTTTGGGCATTGCTGCAAGTCCAAAAGGTACTGCGGCCATTGCCGCCTTTTTGGAAAGAGAGCCCAGTTTAGAAAATACTTCTCGTCTGGACGATTTACTTTCAATAATATTCTCCGTCGTAAATTCATCTAAAAATTTTACAATATTCATAATGTTATTCTATTTATAAGTTAATAATTAAGGTAAGTTGTTTGCAGTGAACTGTGTTTTAATAAATCCCGTGGCACCAACGGCAGAAAGGATATCCGAAGGATCCATAGCGGCATCCAGCCCCGTGGTAACATCCACAATGTCATCCCCTGCAAAATCTGTGCTTCCCGGATTAATCAAAGATCGTATGGCAGAAGCATGCCTAGCCTCCACGGAAACAATCTTACCTGCAATCAATAAATAATTGGGATCAGAAATTAACCTACCAGCGCCATTGTAAGCTGCAACCCCTGTATCCTCCAATACTTTGGCCGTTCCTAAAACTTCATCACGATTACCAAAATTCAAGGATCCATAGTCAAACTCCAATTCTGGCAATACTAGTTCCGTATTAGACCCAACTGCCGCAGTTATTGCCGCCTTAAAAAATTCACGGTGATTAACCTCATGGTTGTACAAGTCGGTTAAGACCTGCCTTTCCTCATCCGATATGTTTCCGTAGAACGAATTAACAACCTTGGTATAAAAATCGGCCTCCAATTGTTCCAAGGCATAGGCATAATTTAAAACCCCCAAATCTCCGGATCCCAGATCAAAAATATCATTCTCCATAGGAGGCATCGGTGCCATACCTTCGTTATAATCATCATCGCTACAGGCGACAAAAAGACCTGCTCCCGCTAATCCCAAACCACTTAATTTAAGAAATCTTCGTCGATTTCTAACTTGGTTTTTAATATTTACATTAACAACTTTTTTACTCATAACAGTTATTTTTTAGGTTATACTTTCATAGATACCTACGAACTATAAAAAGTAGAGTTGTTAATAAAAGATTAAAAAAATGGATGGACCGTTAAACCAACATAATTACTTTAAATCTAAGGGTACACGACTTATATCTAAAAGTTAAATTCATCATAAATACCTCCAACTAATCGTACTATAATTACATACTATTGTCAAAGAATTGCTTAATTTGAATATTATGCTAACTTTGAAAAAAAACATTAATGGATTTACTTGAAAAAGCTCAGGAATTTGAAAGTCGAAAAATGAGCAACATGTCCACCAGTGATAGGGTAGAAGCATCCAGGGAAGCCAAAGCCTTGATATTAAGTATCAACGAGGTTTACAAAGAAACGAAGGACCCCGAATTAATGGAGGTTATGAAACGCTTGACTGAAAAGAAAAAGAAAATCGAAAAACGTTTGAACGGTGTACCCTTAGTTTAAATTAACAGATTCTCTTCTATAAAATAAAACTCCTTTCCTTGGGGTTTTTTAATATAATAAACTCTGACTCTCCTATAATTGGGCCAATTGTCCAAAAAATTGCCCGATTGTCAATTTTTTGGAAAGGATTAAATCTTAATATTCATCTTTGGCGGTCTAAAGCAATGGTGAACGATGGAGAGAATCCGTTCATTTCTACAAAGACCTCTAAAGCCCTTGGATTCGTGGCTCAATTTTATATTGAAGTTTCCTTTGTTGTTTTTTGTTTTCTTTTGCTTTACTATGGCTATGGTCATTATGTATTTATATGTCCATTGACCCCTTGCTTTGGATTGGCAGCCGATTATAAAACATAAGACTTCCGTAAAAAAACATTCTCAGAACTAAACGATTTCCGCACTTAGACCCGCATTCAACAATCCGGAACACTGAGGTTCCAAATCGTTATATTCACCAGTCTTAACGGTACATTTTCCTTTGTAATGAACAATTAGGGAACATTGTTCAGCCTGTTCAGGCGTATGGTCGCAAACAGCTATCAAAGTCTCAATAACGTGATCAAAGGTATTTACGTCGTCATTAAAAAGAACTATTTCATTTTGTTTGACCGTTTCTTCCTCTACAAGGAGCTCCTCTGAAATTTTTTCTTTAGTGCTCATTTTTATCGCTTTATGCTTTCTAAAATACATATTTTGCCGCAACCCAGTTATTCTTTTCCAAGTTTTTTTCAAATCTAAGCCCCACTTCTGCACATTTATCGGTGATTAATTCTAAGTCCTCTGTGTAAAACCCACTTACCAATAATATACCGTTCCTGTTAAGACAATTACCGTATTTTGGAATATCCCCAAGCAATATATTCCTATTAATATTGGCTATGACAATGTCGTATTTCTGTTCGGTCAAAAGACTGGCATCTCCTTCGTATACCTTGACATTATCCGTAAAATTTCGCTCCACATTTTCCAAAGAGTTCAAATAACACCAATTATCAATATCAATGGCATCTATTTTTTTTGCACCTCGTTTGGAGGCTAAAATGGCAAGAACCCCAGTTCCACAGCCCATATCCAATACTGTTTTATCCTCAAGGTCCAAATGCAGTATATGTTGCAGCATCATATGGGTTGTTTCGTGATGGCCTGTGCCAAAGCTCATTTTTGGCTCAATAATGATATCGTACGCAATTTCCTTTTTTTCATGAAACGGAGCTCTTACCATACAAACATCATTCACCAAAATGGGTTGGAAATTCTGTTCCCAAGTGGCATTCCAATTCTCTTGCTCTATTTCCTTTGCCTCATAGGCAATCTTAAAGTCCGTATTTTTAAGAATTGATACCCCGTCAAGAATATCCTCACGCCAGTCCCCTTTTTGAATGTACGCCAGAACACCTGTTTCTTCCTCTACAAAACTCTCGAAACCTACCTCCCCCAATTGGGCTATCAAAATATCCGAAACAGGTTGTACCGGTTCCACGATGAATTGATATTCCATATAAATATTTTCTGCCATATCATTAAAATTTAAAAAGGGTACCATAGATACCCTTTAAACCAAAACAAAATTTTGTTGTGTCTTAGATTGCGTTTATAATTGCCACAAAATCATCGGAAACGAGTGAAGCCCCTCCAATTAGGCCACCATCCACATCCGGCTTTGAAAAAATCTCTTCCGCATTACCCGGTTTTACGCTTCCTCCATATAGAATGGATACATTGTTGCTTACAGAACCATCATAGGCTTCTGAAATTGTTTTGCGGATAAAGGCATGCATTTCCTGTGCTTGTTCCGGAGATGCCGTCTCACCGGTTCCAATGGCCCAAACGGGTTCGTAAGCCAATATAATCTTACTCCAATCAGAACTTTCCAAGGAAAATAATGCATTCTTTAACTGGCTTTCAACTACACTAAAATGGTTGCCCGATTTCCTGTCCTCCAACTCTTCGCCGAAGCAAAACATAACCCTTATCCCCTTTTCCAAAGCAGTTTTTACTTTTTTGGCCAATATTTCATCTGTTTCCCCAAAATAGGCTCTTCTTTCTGAGTGACCAATAATGCATGTATCCACGCCAATATTCAGAAGCATATCCGCAGAAATTTCTCCGGTGTATGCCCCACTTTCAGCAAAGTGCATGTTCTGTGCTATGACCTCAATACGAGAAGTTTCTAGATTACGAACCGCCGCGGCCAGATTTACAAAAGTGGGAGCAACCATAACCTCAGCTTTGGTATCCGGAAGTTTTGCCGATAATTCTATCAATAAGGCTTCGGTTTCTTCCATATTCTTATTCATTTTCCAGTTTCCCGCTACAATTTTACTTCTCATTTTATATCAGTTTATTTCGTATTTAATTTATCAATTCGTTTAAAATTCAAGCTCGTCCAAATCATTGTAATGCACCTTTTGCTTAATGGTCCCCTTTTCCAAAACCAAAACTCCCGGATTGGACCTTACAATGGTTTTTAAGGTTGTCTGGTCTGTAAAGTAGAATTCGAAATCCAAATCATATTGCGTTTTCAATTCCTTGGTCTGGTCTGGTCCGGAAGCAGACATACCAATTACTTTATAACCTTTATCAATTGCCATGTCCGTAACTTCTTTAATTTCCGAAAAAGCGTCCAAATTGGCCTTTCTTAGATCATAGGCAATGACCATGACCAGTTTGGGCTCCTGCAATAGGCTTCCGGCAAAGTCCTCCCCATCCTGCTCGATCGTAAAATCATGTACCGGCGGTTCATAGCCTTTTTGAATCTCTTCCGTTTCCACCCCAATAAATTCCCCATCTACGGTAGGATAATCCCCGTTGGTAACGATTACCTGTTCCTCCCCATCCACTTTAAATTTCCAGGCATATTCATAAATGGGTTTTGGGGCATCTTCAGGAATACCCATACCCTCCTCGATATTTTTTCCGATTTCATAAGGTCTAAAATCGATAACGGGCAAGTGATTTAACACATAGTACGCATAGACAATACAGGCCAAAACAGAAATTGCCACGAGTACCTTTGTCAAAAAAGGTCTAAAAAGTGGTGTAATGTATTTTTTACCATAAAACAATAACAGAATGAGCACTAAAAGGACCACATCCTTGGTGAAGGATTCCCAGGGTGTTAATTTGATAGCATCACCAAAACATCCACAATCCGTTACCTTATTAAAGTATGCCGAATAAAAAGTTAGAAAGGTGAAGAATACGATCATTGCCAATAGACTCCACAGGGTAAACTTTCTTTTGTGTCCCAAAATCAGGAGCACACCCAAAAGAACCTCGAATATGACAACGACAAAGGAAATGGTCAATGCATGGGGCTCAAAAAATGGCAGATTGAGAACACCCTGACTAAAATATTCTTCCAGTTTAAAAGAAAAACCCACGGGATCGTTCAACTTAATGAAACCGCTGATGACAAAAAGTACACCAACAAATATTCTAACGATTCCAATCAAATATCTCATAGTTTCATTTTAATTTTCTGCCAAACCTAAGTGAATCAAAGCGAATACGGCATAATTGATCATATCTTGGTAATTGGCATCTATTCCTTCGCTAACCAAGGTTTTTCCCTTATTGTCCTCTATGGATTTTACTCTAAGTAACTTTTGGAGTATTAAATCCGTTAGGGAACTTACCCGCATATCCCTCCATGCTTCACCATAGTCATGGTTCTTATTGAGCATAAGTTCTTTGGTATGGTGCACGTGCTTTTTGTATAGGGAAATAGCATTTTCCGGATCTAGGTCTGGTTGTTCTGCAACTCCCAATTCCAGTTGTATCAAAGCCATTACGGAATAGTTGATGATTCCTATAAACTCAGAAATCTCTCCCTCGTCCACCTTGCGCACCGCATTTTCTTGAAGTCCTCTGATCCGCTGCGCTTTTATAAAGATTTGATCTGTTAAGGAAGGTAAACGTAGAATCCTCCAGGCACAGCCATAATCAAGCATCTTTTTTTCGAATAAATCCTGACAAACCTTAATTACGGTATTATACTGTGCTTCCGTTTTTTGCATTCGGTTCTTCTAATTTGTGTAAATTTCGCTTAAAATTTTGTAACCATCAAGACTGGGTGTGCAAACTTAAAATTGTCCCAAGCTTAAAAGAATTAGTATGACGATAAACTGTAAAGGTAAACTCATAGATTTGAACACTCCAAAAGTGATGGGTATTTTAAACCTTACTCCAGATTCCTTTTATGATGGCGGAAAATTTAGAAAGGAAAAGGAGATTTTGCTCCATATTGAGAAAATGCTCTCGCTTGGCGCAACGTTCATAGACTTGGGAGCGTATAGCTCAAGACCTGGAGCAGAAGAGGTAAGTACCGATGAGGAGTGTAAGCGTTTACTCCCTGTTATTGAGCTTATTTTAGGCCAATTTCCCGATGCTTTGATATCCATCGACACATTTAGAGCCTATGTTGCCAGAGAGGCTATTAGTATTGGCGCCTCTATGATCAATGATATTTCTGCCGGATTTATGGACATGTCCATGTTGGATGTAATCGCAGAAAACAATGTCCCTTACATAATGATGCACATGCGCGGTAATCCCCAAACCATGCAGGAAATGACCTCCTATGATAATTTGGTGCGGGATGTTATCCTTTATTTTTCCGAAAGATTGTCTGTTGCCAAATCCAAGGGAATTAAGGATTTAATCATTGATCCCGGTTTCGGTTTTTCCAAAAGCCTGAAGCAAAATTATGAGCTCCTAAATCAATTGGATTTGTTGAAAATGATAGAAAAGCCCCTTTTGGTGGGAGTAAGTAGAAAATCCATGATCTATAAATTATTAGGAACGGACGCTCAGCATGCTCTAAATGGAACAACAGCCCTAAATATGCTCACCTTGCAGAAAGGTGCTAATATTTTAAGGGTACACGATGTAGGCGAAGCCATGGAATGTATCAAGATTCACAAGCAATTAACGGCTTAATCTTTTGGCGCCCTTGTTTATCTATTTTTGTTAATTTTACATAAACGGCAATAGTTGGATTTTTTAAATTTTATCGATTTTAAGATTACGGATATTCTCGATATCGTATTAGTTGCCGTACTTCTCTATTATGTTTATAAATTGGTCCGTGGTTCCGCGGCCATCAATATTTTCATAGGCATCGTAATCGTTTGGGCATTTTGGAAACTTACCGAATTGTTGGGAATGGAGATGATCAGTAGCATCGTAGGTGCCTTTATGCAGGTTGGGCTTATTGCCTTGATCATCGTATTTCAACAAGAAATAAGAAAGTTTCTATTGATGATCGGGTCCACCAATTTTGCCAACAAACGCAACTTTATAAAACATTTTAAGTTTCTAAATCAAGAGGGTGACGCAACGAGTATAAATGTTGAAGCTATAGTAAAAGCGTGTGAAAAAATGTCAGCCTCAAAGACGGGTGCCATTCTGGTCATTGAAAGGGGCAACTCACTAGATTTTATAAAGAACACCGGCGATAAAATGAATATTGAAGTGACCCAGCCGATAATTGAAAGTATCTTTTATAAAAATAGCCCATTACATGACGGTGCAGCCGTTATCGTAGATAATTTTATTGTGGCTACCCGTGTAATTCTACCCGTGACCAACGAAAGAAACATTCCCTTAAGGTATGGGCTTAGGCATAGGGCGGCGATAGGTATCACGGAAAAAACAGATGCCCTTTGTTTAGTGGTAAGCGAGGAAACCGGCCAGATATCCTA
>JAUIGC010000274.1 GCA_030429835.1 Bacteroidia bacterium | reverse complement strand
AGTTTTTAAAAGGAGAAGGCAACAAGGCGTATGAGGAAGTCTTTAATGAAAAGGGTTTGTTGCTTGCGCGGCAAGAATTTGAATATGATGCCGCAGCCAAAAAATTTGTTCCTACCATAAGGACCTCATATGCATATGACGATAAAGGTATGCTGGTAGAAGAAGTTACCCGTGGTGACAATTTGTTGGATAAAAAGGAATACATCTACCAATATGATAAGGAAGAGGGAGGCAATTGGGTAAAGCAAATTATAACTCCGGAAAATGCGTATGTTACCAGAAAAATTACCTACTACAAACAGGAAAAAAAGGAAAAGTAGTTTAGATAGGCTTCTCTTCCCATTCTTCTTTTAAAAGGCCATAGCAACAGGTGTTTCTTTTAAATCCGTCCAAAAGGTAGACATCCTTTCGCAAAATACCTTCCAGGGTACATCCCAGTTTTTCAACGGCTCTTCTAGATTTTAGGTTGCGTTCGTCCACCCTGAATTCCACCTTTTCAAAACCGAGGTCCATAAAGGCATAGTGCAACATTAATTTTTTCATTTCGGCATTTAGACCTGTTCCCTGAAATTCCTTGCCAATCCAGGTAGAGCCGATATGCAGTACCTTATTGCCCCAATGAATGTTCATATATCTGGAACTGCCCGCATATTTGGATAGCTTTTTATCATAAATGATAAAGGGAATCGCAGACTTTTGGTCTTGGTGTTCCAAGGCCAGGGCAACATATTTTTTGAGGGACTCTGGAGTTTCGATATCCGATGGGGAATATTGAACTAATTTTTTTTCGGAAGCCACTGGAATCAAGTACTGATAATTTTCCAAGTTCAGGGGCGATAATCGTACTCTTTCGTTTTCCAGAATAATTTCCATATCAATCAGCTAGGGAATTAATAATTTCTTTTTTCAGTTCGTGTCCGCCTTCAAATGTAATTTTTTCCGCTTTACCTTTAAATAACTCTATTAATTTATTGTTTTCCTCTTCAAGTCTATCGGTATTGATATACTCATCTTCAGTACCTATAACCGAGTATATTTTAGTTTGATTTTCCAGTAGACTTTTAAAGTCCTTCGCGGACAGTTCATTGGGCAGTCCGCCTGCATATAAAACTAGTTTTTCGCATTGTAACCCTGTTTTTGCAATGAGCCTTGTTGCAATTGAAACCCCTTGGGAAAATCCCAATACAATTAGATTACATTGTTTTGGAATACTTTCGTTTTCGATAACTTTTTCTATATAGTTTAGAACATTTTGGGTTTCTTGTTCCCTGTCCACACGCGTCAACCAGCTGGCCCCAACATGTCTGTATTGGTTGTTCAAATAATATTTTGAAGGTGCCTGTGGAGCAATTATGTAATTCTCCAAAGGATTTAACTCATCAAAATATCTAAGGAAGTATTTGCTCAAAAAGCCAATGCCATGAAAGACCAACCAAACATTTTTTGTTTCTGAACCCAGTTCGTTGAGCGTTTCATAAGAATTGATATGTTGGTATTGTACTTGTTTTATATGGGTATTCATAAATCTGATGCCTTTGTTTCTATCTCTTGGGTTTCTATTCCTTAATTTTGCACAAAAAAGTATGGGCGATCACAAAGATAAGATTCTTGAGGTGTGCAACACTTCTTCCAGGAATACCTTAATGGAAACCTTGGATATAGTGTATGTGGAATTGGGCGAGGATTATTTAGTAGCAAAAATGCCCGTTACTCCCAAGGTGCATCAACCAGATGGAGTTTTGCATGGAGGCGCTATGGTGGCTTTGGCGGAAAGTGTAGGCAGTATGGCTTCCTATATATTTCTAAATGCTGCTGAGTTTTTTGTAAGGGGGATTGAAATTTCTGCTAACCATGTTAAGAGCATCAAAGAAGGATACGTTTTTGCAAAGGCTTCCTTTATTCATAAGGGGAGAACGACCCAAGTTTGGGATATACGAATAACCAATGAAGATGATCAATTAATATCCGTTTGTAAATTGACCACCATAGCCTTGCCAAAAAAATAATATGTTAACCTCTCTTATTGAAAAGGCACGAAATCATTATTTGCAGCAACTCCCTTTTGTACTCTACAAAAAACCAGAGGAAGCCAAAATCAATGGAATTTTTCAAAGTGATGATGTATTACATGGGGTAACGGATTTCAGTGAAAGTGGTTTTGTTTTCGCACCCTTTGATGATGATGATACCGTTATTTTAATCAAGGTCGATGAAAAGCTAGAGGAAATTATTCAGCCAGCTCATATGCAAGTAACATTGGATAAGGTTGAAGTTACTAATGATGGTTTTGCTAAGGAGGCCTTTGTGGATATGGTAAAAAAAGCCAAAGATGCAATCCATAAAAGTGAATTGGAAAAAGTGGTAGTTTCCCGAAAAAAGGAATTGCCAGTTTCTATCTCGGCCATCGATATATTCATGAAATTAGTGGGTACCTATGGGAACGCATTTTGTTATTTATGGCATCATCCCAAAATTGGAACCTGGTTAGGTGCCACACCGGAAATTTTAATAAAAAGTACTGGAAATTCCTTTACGACCATGTCATTGGCAGGAACTCAATTGGCCAATGGAGCAGATCATGTCCCCACTTGGGGCGAGAAGGAACTGGAAGAACAACAATTAGTAACCGATTATATTGAAAGTGTTTTGGTGGGAAAAGTCACGAAACTAGAAATTGGTGACAAGGAATCTGTAAGGGCGGGGCGTCTTTGGCATTTAAGGACCAAAATAACGGGGAATTTCAAAAAAGGTGAGCTGGGAAGTTTGATTAGGTCATTACATCCTACACCTGCCGTATGTGGAATACCAAAGGATAGGTCCAAAAAATTCATAATGGAGCATGAAAGCTATGACCGGCTATTTTATACGGGGTTTTTGGGTGAACTAAACCTTACAAAAGAATTTTCGAGGAACTCAAATCCAAGAAATCAAGAAAATAATGCATATAGGTCTGTCCGAACCGCTACAGAACTCTTCGTAAACCTGCGTTGTATGATGTGGGAGCCAGGTAAGGCAGCTTTGTTTGTTGGTGGAGGCATTACTGCTGGTTCAAATCCACAAAAGGAATGGGAGGAAACCGAAAACAAAAGTCAGACTCTTTTAAAGGTACTATTAGATTAACCCCTTCGCTTTTGGTTTATGAAGTTTAGAGGTATTATTTTTGTACACTGATGAAGTATTCCATAATACCCGTGGTCCAATCGATAATTGGACATTGCCAGGTCAATGACATTAAAAACATTGTCATTTCACCGGGCTCCAGAAATGCACCATTGACCCTTTCCTTTACGAACGATTCTTTTTTT
>JAUIGC010000051.1 GCA_030429835.1 Bacteroidia bacterium | reverse complement strand
GATATGTATCCTCCGCCTGCGGTTCGGCATCCAGTGCTACTGGTCCGTTTTACTGTCCCGGGGATGAAAAGTTATACCTAGACCTTAGTTTTTTTGAGGAAATGGAACGCCAATTGAACGCTCCTGGCGATTTTGCACAGGCTTACGTCATTGCCCATGAAGTAGGGCACCATATTCAAAATTTAATGGGAATTACCGATAAAATCGATAGGCTCAGAGGTCAATTAAGCAAGACCGAGTTCAATAAATATTCCGTACGCTTGGAGTTACAGGCCGATTTTCTTGCCGGGGTGTGGGCCAATCGTTCCAAACAGCTGATGGAGAGTGGTGACCTTCAAGAAGCCTTGAATGCAGCGAATGCCATTGGGGATGACCGTTTACAAAAGCAATCTTCGGGTAGGGTAGTACCGGATTCCTTTACCCATGGCACTTCTGAACAACGTATGCGCTGGTTTAAAAAAGGGTATGAAACCGGGGATATTTCCCAAGGGGATACCTTTAGTGCGGAATCACTTTAGCGCATTCTTAGGATAAATTAAAACCTCCCCCGAGCGACCTATACCAAGTGGAGTCAAGGTAAGCTGAAGGATAGGAGGGGAGTAGCATTTCTATGTAACGCGATAGAATAGAAGCGACAATACTATGTTAAAACCGTGTCAAAAGGATTGATAATCATGGATATTGGTAGGTAATCGATTACCTTCTGCCATATTTTTAAATAACCAGAAATGGTACGTTAAAAAAGTGATCCATATCCATTTACTAATTCGAAAAAGACGTTATGAAACCCTTGAAAACCAGAATCAGCCTTTTACTTTTATTATTACCTATGGTGTTGTTGAACGCACAAGGGGAATTAAAGTCGGTGGAAGGTTACTCGCCAAACATTGGTAGCATGGTCTATATGTTGGAAGACCTAAAAGACCGTATTACCGAACAAGTTAAAGATTTGGACCAATCACAAACAGATTTTTTATATGATTCCAATGCGAATAGTATAGGGGCCTTAATTATGCATTTGGTATCCACAGAATCCTATTATCAGGTAGCTACCTTGGAGGACAGGGAATGGACAGAAGATGAGCTTGCAAGCGTTGGTGTTGCAGGGGAATTGAATGCAAAAGTTAATAGCATGCTCAAAGGTGAGCCTATTGATTACTATTTGGATTTGTGGGATGACGTCCGTGAAAAAACGTTGTCTTTACTCAAAACCAAGGATGATGCCTGGTTCGCCTTGAATATAGAGGAGGGATTGAACTACCATTATATCTGGTACCATGTCATGGAACATTCGGCCAACCATATGGGGCAAATAGGCACCATAAAGAATCGATTGCCCAAGTAATGTATCTGCTAAGTGCAACTTATTCCACTTGCTCTGGGCCTATTGAAGGGCAACTTTGCTTATGTAAACGAAATAGAAGGATAGTTTCTGCAAAATCTTTTCTACTTTCAGTGCGATAATGCGCCGGAGTATTTATTGGCACTAAACTTTCTTTAAATATTTCTTCAATAAATTCTTAATCAAAATAGAATGGAACACTTTTTAAATGACTGAAGGTAGGAGGGGAGTGAAAGTAACGCTTAGAATACCTTTAAATAAAAATAAATTTGCAATGAATAAATATTTGTGGGATGGTATTGTTAGCGTTGATTTTGATCATTATACTTGGGTAATTTTTTTTACGTTATAAACACATATTCAATGAATATTAGCCAACTTATATCATGAAAAAAATATTCCACATCCTTTTATTATCTTTTTTTGTTATTTCCTGTTCTTCAGACAACGATGAACCAAACTTGGTAGACGAACCAACTATAGCATTAGAAGGAAAGCAAGTATTTAGAATAGATTTAAAAGAATTATCGGCAAAAAGTCAATTCTTAGAAAATCAAAAAAAACTAGAACCTGCTTTTGTTCTTTTGAGCATAAATGACAGTGATGGAGTTTCGATTTTTACAAGAGAAAAAATTGAATTAGTAAAAGTTGGTGACAGTTATGTAACAGATGAAATTACTTTAGAATCGGGTACGTATTCGGTCATAGAATTTATAGTGACCGACCTTAATGATGTTGTGATTTCAATTGTTCCAAAAGAGAATTCCGTCTTAGCCCAATTCACGACAAAGCCATTACCCTTTGATTTTGTTGTATCGACTGATGAAACAAAAGAAACAGCTACCGAAAACATTAATGCTGCAGGTTATACTTCGGTTGATTTTGGGTATACAGGATTAAGCTTGACATTTCCTGAAAATACGGATTTCTTTAGTTTGACTGTAGATGATTCGGTTCTGCTCACAACAAAAACTCTAAATTTAAAATCAATTACCGGTTCAACATATTTGGTAGACTGGGGAGATGGTACCGTAGAAAAATACGTATCTACCATCATTGATTCAGGTATTGAAAATACCATTTCACATACTTATGCTGAAAACGGAGTTTATACGATAAACGTTAGTGGCTCAGTGGAGGCCATTGAGCTTCTAGATTTTAATAGTAATGATCAAGAGAACAATTGGCAAAGCCATCTTACTTCCATAGATATTACAAAATTAACCTTGCTTAAATCGTGTTCCTTATATTCCGGATATCTTACAACTTTGAATACCTCTGAAAATGAGGCATTGGAATTTCTAGGTCTTGGTTACAATCAAGTTTCTAACTTGGATTTTACCAACAACCCAAATTTAAAAACAGTATGGTTACGGTACAACCAACTTACCTCAATAGACGTATCCCAAAATCCAAATCTGGAATTTCTTTGGGTAGAAAGCAATGCAATCTCAACTCTTGACCTGTCAAATAATTCAAAATTAAAGGTTGTAATGGCTAGGGAAAACAATTTAACTAATATTGATTTTTCCAACAATTTAGATTTGGAAAGGTTTGATGTTGCAAACAATTCAATATCCACTATTGACCTTTCTTCAAATCTGGCCTTAACGGAAATCAATGTAGGTGCAAATAGTCTTCAAAACATAGACTTGTCAAAAAATACGAATCTTGTTCGTGTCGATTTATACACGAATCAATTGACTACCATTGATTTATCGGCCAATTTAAAGTTGAGAGACCTGTATATTGAAGAGAATAATTTGAGTGGAATTGATGTATCTAACAATCTTGCCTTAGAACGACTATATATTAGGAACAATAATTTCACCAATCTTGATATCTCATCAAATACAAAAATGACTCACTTAAATATTGGCGACAATCAGTTTACAGAAGCTGAAATAGATCAAATAATTAATCTAATGTATGACCAAATAGTATCTGATGCTATTATGAACGGATATATTAACTATTTGAATAATCCAGGAACTTCAGCTGTCTCTAACATTACTATCTCAAAAATAAATGACCTGATTGTAAATTATAATTGGTTTTTTAATAACGGGTAAAAAGAAAAGGAGTTAAAATCTTCAGCTATTGATTCTAAAAGCGTTATCTCTTTTTTCGTTGTTTGATTTAATATAGATTTATAGCTTACGAATATTAATAGACCTTTAAGTAAACGGCGTTGACATAAGCGATAAAAAATGACTACCCAGTGGGTGATTATTTTTTTTCGGTGAGATGAAGCAGATGAGACACACTTTAGGTCGAATTTCTTTTGACATAAAATCGTTGCCGTTCTGCAACGGAATCGTCACAGAACTGATTTTATATCAAATAGCATAGCTATACTGAAATTCTGCGCCGTTTTACACAAATAACATATTTGTATCATAATTTATATTATGTAAAATAGAATATTTAAGGTATAGGTGTTCCTCGTCTTTATTGCCCTCCTATTAAACTCTCTAAAACATCAAAAAAATTAATCCTTGGGGAAATTATTAAAGGGTTGTACGCAACGTTTCCTCAAACTGTTAATCTTACCCATTAAAGAATTACTATTAAAAACACGAACTATATTAGCTTAAAAACTCAAAATGAAAAACCTTGCTTACCTTTTACTTTTTGTGCTGATTACTTCATGTAATCTAGATTCCGGTGATGACGTTTATATTGACCCCGTAGATTATAAAGCCTTAAACAATAAACAAATCACCGACTATTTAACGGCCAATGCTCTAGAAGCTGAAAAAACAGCATCGGGGCTTTATTATATAATTGAAAACCTCGGTGATGGCGAACAACCCACTGCAAATTCGAATGTAACCGTTGCCTATAAGGGCTATTATTTGAATGGTACCGTATTCGACCAAAGCTCAAACGAAGGAATAACCTTTGACCTTGATCGGGTAATCAAAGGCTGGACAGAAGGTATCCCCTATTTTAAGGAAGGCGGAAACGGGACGTTATTTATACCCTCTCATTTAGGTTACGGTAGTTTTGATTATAACGGAATTCCGGGTGGATCCGTACTTATTTTTGATGTTAATTTACTGTCAGTCAATTAAATAAGCTATTTCCTAGCTCAAAATTCAAGGTGTAGCAGTCGACTTTATCTTATACATTCTTCAGATTAATGTTTTTTCCATTATCGATGTGTTTTGCGCATAAAAAAACCGTCCCATTAGGGACGGTTCTTAATTGCTATATGTTATAAACTATTATTTGATTTCAACCAGTTCCAATTCAAACGTTAAATCCTGTCCCGCCAATGGATGGTTACCATCCACGATAATGTCGTTTTCATTCACTTCGGCGACACGCAATTGTCGTTCCGTACCATCGGGATTCGTCGCAACCAAGCCCATATTTACTTGAGGCTCCATATCTTCCGGCAAGTTGGATTTGGGAACACTTTGAAAAAGTTCCTGTCTCTTTTCACCGTAAGCCTCTTCCTTTGGGATCACAATGGTTTTCTTTTCTTTAGGTTCCATATCCAACAGTCCCTTTTCGAATCCAGGAATCAAACTTCCCTGTCCTAATTTTACCTCTAAAGGTTCCCTTTCCAAGGAGCTATCAAACACCTGTCCGTTATCCAATTTCCCCGTATAATGTACGCGTACCAAATCTCCTTCTTTTACTTTGCTCATACTTATGTTTCTATGTTATTACTAATATGAACTGCAAAGGTACCCATCTCAAAAGCGAATGACGAAGAATAGGGCAAAACATCCCGTTTTTCACTATTTTTTAACGTAATCCGACCAAAAATCAGTAGAAAACCTTCATTTTTAATTTAGGCTGTGAATTTGTTTAAGAAATTTATTACGATCGACAAATGAATTTATGCCTATATTTATGGGTCGATGTTAACCCATGTAAAACCAACAGCATCCATGAGAACAGCCTCCTTTCTAGTTACTTTATTTGTATTCCTTAACGCACCGATGCTATCGGCACAGCATAAAATTGGCATTTTTGATGGCACCACCGCCGTTGGCAATCCAAAAATTACGGGAACGGCCACTTATCTATCCGATAACCAAACCTATACCCTTTCCGGTGCCGGAACCAACATGTGGTTCGGTCAGGATGAGTTCCAGTATCTCTGGACCACACTGCAAGGTGATTTTATTCTGCGAACTACGGTTCATTTTAACGGTAAGGGTAAGGATCCGCACAGAAAAGCCGGTTGGATCGTTAAAAACAATTTGGACGGCAACTCCAAACACGTAAATGCAAGTACCCATGGGGATGGACTCACTTCCTTGCAATATAGAACGTCCATTGGCGGACTTACAGAGGAGGTAAAATCGCCCGACACCTCCCCTACCATTATTCAATTGGAAAGACGGGGAACTACCTATATCATGTCCACCGCAGTTTTTGGCGGGGAATTTAAACAAGTGGAACTTACGGATATGGAAATGGACAACGAGGTGTACGTAGGACTGTATGTATGCTCCCATGATCCTTCGGTTTTAGAGAGCGCCACATTCAGCAACGTTCGTATTATCAAGCCCGTAAACCCTGATTTTACCCCCTATCGGGATTATATTGGCAGTAATTTGGAGTTAATGGACGTGGAAACGGGTCATCGGGAAATATTATACCAATCGGCGCATTCCATTCAGGCGCCCAATTGGACCCCGGATGGGAAACGGTTGATTTATAATTCCAAGGGACACCTCTACAATTATGATTTGCAAACAAATGGAATTACCCCTTTGAATACGGGCTTTGCCGTGAACAATAACAACGACCATGTCCTTACTTTTGATGGGACCCTTCTAGGTATAAGCAATCATAATCAAAAAGACAATCGCACCAGTGCCCTCTATTACTTGCCCAGTGAGGGAGACTCCATTCCCAAAATGGTAACAGCTCCCGGTGTGGGTGCCTCCTATTTCCACGGTTGGTCACCGGATAATAAGAAAATGGTATTTACAGGAAACCGAAACGGAGCATATAATATATGGACCATTGACATTAAAAACGGAAAGGAGACACCACTGACGGATTTGGCCACCTTGGACGACGGACCGGAATACAGCCCGGATGGAAAGTATATTTTTTTTAACTCGGTACGTACTGGGAACATGCAATTGTTCAGAATGAAGAAAAATGGAAAAGATCAAGAGCAATTGACTTTTGATGAGTATAATAACTGGTTTCCCCATGTGAGTCCAGACCAAAAATGGATTGTCTTTATTTCCTTTCCTAAGGATATCGACCCTAGTGACCACCCCTTTTATAAACATTGTATGCTCCGTATTATGCCCTATAAAGGCGGTGAACCAAAGGTCCTAGCTCATATCTATGGCGGTCAAGGAAGTATAAATGTCCCCAGTTGGTCCCCAGATAGTAAAAGAATAGCCTTTGTAACGAATACAGGAAGTTATTAAAGAGCTATCATCGGCAAGTTTTGCTAGGAGGGATTATCGGTGTTTTCAAGTTCTTTTAGGTCTCCCAGATACCGTATGGCAAAACGTTGGGAACTTGTAACTACTACAGTAGCTTTTTTGTTGGGAAATAGATTCATGGTCACCCTATACCCCTCGGATTTTTCAGAGATGGTAAATGTAATCCGCATTTCATTTTTTTGGGCATCGTATTCTTCTTTGTAGTCGGAAGGTATGCCGTCAAAGACAATCCCGGCATCACTATTATATCCCCCACCGGATTGACGTTCACCATAGTAAGGCAGAAATGCGGAAATCGTGTCCCCTTCTATCTTAAGATAATTGGAGGTGCCTTGCAACTGAATATTGGACATCGTACTCCCGGGAGGTAAAAGCCCAGAGTTGGCAACTGCCATCATTCCCCTGCCAGGTATAGGATTAGCAGTAGAGGCTATGAATTCATAGGATTTGCTGTTCACGAAGTCCTTGAATGCGCCTATCTGTCCATCGGTATATGTAGATACCTTTGAGCTACTAGAGCAACCCCAAAGGAGCAATAGACTCAAAGTGCATACTATGTACAAACTGGTTTTCATGACACCTAGGCGTTTTGATGTAACATACCCATATATTCCTGCACTCCGCCTTCCAATTCACGGGTTTCCTTTAAATAATTCCTAATCAACTCTACCTGTTTTCCTATAAGTTTTTTTCCACTTCGGGCCAACTGCACCAATTCCTTGTGTCTTCTTACCAGGGCATCCATTTTATCGGATAGTTGTTGTTTAATTTCGAACTGTTTTTGGGTGGTAGGCTCAAAAAGATAGGATTCCAATTTTCGTTTCCATTGCAACAAATCCTTATAACTCCTGTCCAACCATACCAAACAAGAATTGCCATCCAGAACGTTTTCAGGTAATTTAGTTTTCTCTGTTGTCATATCGTTCTAATTTTAAGGATTTTTCATACAATAAGTTACGAAAATAATCAATAGGTTTTGTATGATATTTATCAGTATTTATACTTTAACTTAAATTTAAATTAGATGTTAGAATAAGTTAAAATAGCACCGGAAACATGATAGAATTCCGTAACTTCAACTAAACAATTAATTTAAAGCTTATGAACATCAATTTTGAGTACGACGACGTAAAAGCCAGTAATCGTTTGGAGATAATGGCCGCCCAGAAACTGGAAAAACTGTTGGACAAATTTGATTTTATAGTTAGGGCCGATGTTTTCTTTAAAAAGGAAAACACCTCTTCCCCAGAAAAGGGAAAAATATGCAACATACGATTGAGTGCTCCTGGGCCTAGGTTATTTGCCGAGGCCAGTAATGGAAGTTTTGAAGCCTCGATTTCGCAATCCGTTGAGGAACTGCATAGACAATTACAGAAGCGAAAGGATAAAATGCAAACGCATCATTGATTTTGCGCTACTGATTTTTGTCATTTTTAATGGCCGAATCCTCAAAATGGGTTTCGGCCATTATTATTTTATCCAAATGTTCTGAAAAAGGGCTACGTTTCAATTCTTTTAGTAATCTCCGTTTTTTCCTATCGGAAATATCCAAGGTGTCTAAAATTTGCCTGGTCTTTGTTTGGTGAGCGATACGCTGCTGCTTCAACTCCAAACGTTCTGAGACCGGTTTCACCAAATCAGGCTCAAACCTGTCCATTATGGTATACTTTTGAACAATAATGGCTCCGTTCTTATTTTCCTGTGCTGTTGCACAAAAAATACTACACAAGAGAAATGTAAAGGCAAATGCCTTAAAAAGGTACGTTTTCATTTTTCATATAGGGTTCTTAAATAAATTTAATCGTTTTGTATCAACCCTAAGAAGCTAGGCGTTAAAAAGAGAAATATATCGACAAAAGGCCTGATATACCCCTTTACTTCCACCCACCTTCAAACGCAAATTCCTCCTGTGGTTTCCGTGTCCGTTCCGCTCCTTCTTTTTCTTGAAGGTCTTCAGGTAAGTCGTTTAAATCACCTCCATAGAAGCCAATGGCAATAGCGGTAGAAATGTGGAAACCTTCGGGAACATTGAATACTTCATGGGCCTTTTTCCAATCTACGCCCGCCATATGATGCAAACCTAACCCCATATATTCAGCCTGAACGGTCAGATTACCCAAGGAAAGTCCTAAATCATGCAATGCATGAAAGTTTTCTTTACCCTCGGGTGTATTTTTTTTATAAGCGGCCAACATTAAAAAAGGTGCATTACCTGCCCACTTTTGATTGAATTCACTCAGGCATTCCATAATTGTATCGTAGGCTTCAGAACCTTTGTGTGCATATATAAAGCGCCAAGGCTGCCAATTATAACAGCTTGCCGCCCACCTAACGGCCTCAAATAGTCGGTTTACATCCTTTTCACTCAATTTTTGATTACTGAAAATCCTAGGACTATACCGTTGTTTTAATAAAGGATAAATCTGATAATCGTTTTTTGCTATATTGTCTAATTGCAATTGTTCTACTGTGGTCATAATTTAGTTTTACGAATTCTATACCTCTAAAAAGTAAGAATAACCTATTTACCCACTTTGTCCTTTTGCATAAATTGTTGACTTGTATCCTTCCCCAATTTTTATGGTCTCATATGACCAAAATCAGTGGAGAAAATAGCATAATTTAGTACCTTCGACCGCTTTAAAACCATTATATGTTAGTCTGGATTATCTTTCTTGCCTGTATCCTTGTGTTCCTGGCCTTGGATTTAGGAGTTTTTAATAAACATGACCATGTAATAAAATCCAAGGAGGCAGGAATTTGGACCGCCGTTTGGGTAACGATAGCTCTAGCGTTTAGTGGGGTCATTTATTGGTTATTTTCTCAGGAATTAATAGATAACCCTACACAACTTACCGCCAATGATGCCGTATTAAAATACATTACCGGATATTTGATCGAGCTCTCCCTGAGTGTGGACAACGTATTTGTAATCGCCGTTATCTTTTCCTCGTTCAAGATTCCACCTGTTTTTCAACATCGGGTTTTGTTTTGGGGAATCTTGGGAGCCATTGTGTTCAGGGCCTTGATGATTTTCTTTGGGGTGGCCTTGATTACCAAATTTGATTGGATTATTTACGTTTTTGGCGTCTTTCTCTTGTATACGGCCTTTAAAATGCTCAAGGGGGATGAACATGACTTTCATCCGGAAAACTCCTTTGTTTTTAGAAATTTAAAAAAACTCTATCCCATTACCTCGAAAATCAATGGGCATGACTTTTTTGTGAAGAAAATGGGGGTTCGGGCGGCCACTCCCCTATTCGTGGCCCTTATTGTCATCGAGCTGACGGATATCCTTTTTGCCTTGGACAGTATTCCTGCCATTTTAGCCATTACAGCAGATCCTTTCCTAGTATTCAGTTCCAATATACTGGCCATCCTGGGCCTACGGTCCATGTATTTTCTGATCTCCAGAATGTTAGAAAAATTTAGGTTTATCAATTACAGTTTAGTGGTTATCCTAGCCTTTGTAGGGCTAAAAATGCTGTTTTCCCATTATTTGCACTTACCCGAATGGGTTTCTCTGACCGTAATTTCAGTTTCCCTAATTTCTGGAATTTTGGCCTCCTTATACATTCCGGAAAAAAGTAACCCTTAGGGTTTTTGATGAAAAATGCGTTGATAGATAGTGCCTACCAACCAATTGCCGGCCGGAAAATAAAGTGCAAAGAATAAGGCCATAGCCAAGGCGAACGTACGACCTCCAAAAAACTGGTCCAATAGATTATTGGGATAGGCGTATGAGGTTTGCATGGCATAACCACCAAACTCCAACAACCCCATGGCAATTAGCCCGTAAGCGTATTGCTCATAAAAAGGCCTATTTCTAAGCAATAACGAAATGGGAACCATATATAGGATGTACGTAGTAATAACCTGCCACCAATACGTGAACTTTGCAATTTCCAAGGTAATTCCCAACCAATTCATTCCAAAGCCCCAAATGGAATAGACCAAACAATATATTAAAATCAACCTCCAATCTACAGAGAGTTTTAATTTGGCATATTGAATAAAGTCTTTCATTAAATTGGTGTCACTAGGATAATTTTGAATCTATAATTTTCAGGGCATCCTCTACGGTCTGCATTTGATCCATATCCTCATTTTCCAAACGAATGTTAAAGGCATCCTCCACATCCAATACGATATCCACCAGATTGGCCGAATTAATATTCAATTCGGTGACAAAATTACTTGTGGGGTGTATATCGGACACGGAAACATCTTCAGGTAGATACACTTGTATGATATCCTTGAGTTTTTGGTACTTTTCATCTTCTTGCATGGAATGGTCGGTATACTAATCGTTAAACGCTCTAAAAATAACACACGCATTGACATCACCAAAGCCGAAACTTGCTTTTGCGATAACTTTTGGTTCAAACGGAATCATTTTTTGCGGAATTTTAGCAAGATTTATGGTTTTTAATATATCTGGATGGATATCCTCGCAATTCACATTCCCAAAAACAACACCCTCCTCCAATTGCAGAACACTCCCAACACATTCTATACTTCCAGCTGCGGAAAGGCAATGGCCAATGGTGCCCTTAAAGGAATTGATGTACGGAAAGTGATTTCCAGACAAGCCTAGCGCTTCGCTCCAATTGGTGATTTCCAAGGCATCCTTGGTGGTTGCCGTCAAATGCCCATTAATGGCATCTATTTGGTGCGATTCAATCCCCGCATTCTCAACGGCCTTTTTGATACAACGTTGAACGGCCTCGCTATTGGGGGCTGTCATGGATCCTTCACCTACTTGTCCCCCACTGTTTATTTCTCCTCCTAAAACTTCGCCATATATCTTTGCTCCCCTTTTTTTCGCACTTTCCAAGGATTCCAAAACCAAAGCCCCGGCACCGCTACCCGGAACGAATCCCGTGGCGGTGGCACTCATGGGTCTACTCGCCTTACTTGGATTATCGTTAAAATCCCTTGGTAAAATTCGCATGGCATCAAAACCACCCCATACATAAGGACCACTATCGCTGCAGCTACCCGAAAGCATAATTTCCGCCCTACCCGAGGCAATGCGTTCATAGGCCATTAAAACACTTTCCGTACCCGTTGTACATGCCGATGAATTGGTGGTCACTTGATTACCACAACCCAACATACCCCCAAGATAAGCGCTAACCCCACTGGCCATGGTCTGTATGACTGCAGTACTGCCCAATCGTCTCACGTCCTTGTTATCTACTTGGTAGACGGCCTCCCTGAATTTGTCGACCCCTAGGGTTCCCGAACCAAAAATTACCCCATAATCCCAATAAGGAACATCGGTTGAATTAGAGAGCAGTCCTGCATCGGACCAAGCATCCTTACCTGCAATAACCCCATAAATGATACCAGAGGCGTTTAACCCTCTTAACTGTAAAGGAGTGAAGTAATCACTTAATATATTGTCCCTTATTAATGGTTCACCGGCAATTTGGCAACCAAAATCCAAGGCCTGTAATTTGGATTGAAACCTAATCCCACTTTTTCCTTGATGTAGGGCTTCAGTGAAATCGCTAAGCCCCACTCCATTGGGAGCACAAACCCCTAAACCGGTTATCACTACCCTTCTTTTCATTTTTTTACTCCCTTTAACATCCCGGATAAGGTTCCTTTGCAAACTATCACGTTCATTTCATTGTACATTTTAACTTCGCACTTTAATTTGTTGAACCTATAGTATATTCTTTTGGATATTACAGTTACCTTTTCTCCCGGAAATACGGGTTGCAAAAACTCCATCTCGGAACTACTCATGCCGATTAGTATATTTGAAGTATCATAGTCTTCATCCCCAATCAAGTAAATGCCGAGACATACCAAACCGATTTGGGCACAACATTCGGTCAAAATCACCCCAGGGGTTACTGGATTGTCCTTAAAATGGCCCTTATAAAAATCGAGCTGCTCCTTAAAATGAAAGCTACCCTTTGCCCCTTCATTATTAATCTCTTGCAAGTCATCCACAAACAAAAAGGGCTCGTCGTAGGGTAAAAGCGCCAAAATTTCTTTATTATTCATCGCTTTTATCTTAGACTTTCACCTCCATCGACCTTAATTACCGTTCCCGTAATCCACTTTGCTTCATCCCTAGTAAGCAAAAACACCGCATTTGCCACATCTTCCGGGGTGGTCAACCTTCCCTGTGGATTTCTTTTTAAGGCACTTTTAATAATTTTTTCATAGCCCGGAATCATGGCAAGCGACTTTGTTTTTGTAATACCGGCCTGGATACAATTCGCCTTTATGCCCATTGGTGCAAATTCCAATGCAATATTTCTGGTCAATGCCTCCAATGCCACTTTGGCCACCGAAACGGCACCATAGCCTGGCATAACTCTAGCGTTTCCTTCACTCGTAAAAGAAATTACCCGAGCATCCTCAGAAAACAATTTCTTATCCACCAATTCCTTTACCCAATCGTACAAACTAAGGGCCATAGCTTCAAAAGTGATACCTATATCCTGATTTGTAAGTACGGTTTGCCCATTTGAATACATAGGTTTAAGGTTACCTTTGGCGATACTATGGACCAAAACCTTTATTTTATGTTCCGAAGGCAGGAATTCCTTGATTTCGTTCAACAAATCCTCTCGCTTATCGGAATTTAAAGCATCTGCATTAAAGGCTTTAAATGATACGCCCTGTGCCCTGATGTCATCGAACTCCTTTTCTATGGTATCCATATGGGTTCTTCGGTCCCTATGGACCACAAGGATATGATATCCATGCCTTGCCAATTTTTTGGCCGTTGCAAGGCCCAAACCATTGCTGCCCCCTAAAATAATAGCCCAATCTTTTTCCATTGTACTTATTAAATGTCTACCACTCCAATAAAACCCTTTGGGCCGAAAACCCTGGGCCAAAACTTAAAACCATTCCCTGCTCCCCTGTTGCAGGATTCCGCTCCATAAAGCGCTGTAATACATACAATACGGTAACACTGCTCATATTACCATATAAACGCAGGACTTCCCTGGTATCATCAATATTTTTGCCCAGGGCCCCAAAAAGTTCCTCTACGGTCTGTACTATTTTCCGCCCCCCAGGATGAAAAATCAGGTGGTCTACCCTTTCTATGTCACTTCCATACTTTTGAAGAAATGGATGAACGACATCCGGGAAGAAATTAGCGATAGTTTCGGGTACGGCCGGGTCCAAGATCATCTTAAGTCCGGTATTGACCAAATCAAAACCCATGAGATGTGTTGCATTTCTAAAATGATACATCTCCTCCCCTATAATCGCCGGACCTTTAGCTTCTTCTTCCGAAGATAAAAGTACGCAAGCGGCCCCATCACCAAATATAGCCGCACTTACCATATTGGCCATGGAGAAATCATCCAGTTGAAAAGTGGCTGTGGGACTTTCTACCGCAACCAGGGCTATTCGCTTGTTGGGATTTGATTTTAGAAAATTACGGGCATATATCAAGCCGGATACCCCGGCCGCACAGCCCATTTCCGTTACAGGTAGTCTTATGATATCCTGGCGCAAGCCCAGTTCATTGATCAAGTAAGCGTCCAAAGAAGGAATCATAATCCCCGTACAGCTCACCGTAATGATATAATCTATTGAATCTGGGGACCAATCTACATTTTCAAGGGCCTCTCTCAATACTTCAACTCCCAATTTTATGGACTCCCTTGCATAAATTCGGTTCTTTTCTTCAAAAGATGTGGAGGTAAAAACCTCTTCTATCGGCATAATCCCATAGCGCTTGTCAACGGCCGCACCTTCAAATATTTTGACCACCTTTCTCCGAAAACGTTCGTCTTGACCCTTTAGCCATTCATTTACAAAGGGAATAATATCCTTTGTTTCACAAGAGAATTGAGGCAAAACTTTGGCTACGGTGACTATTTTGGTTTTATTCATATATGCTAATGTCTATTTCTGAAGGACCCATCGGAACCTAAAAGCCCATTTCCATGAAATTTGATGATCAATGTTGGGCAATTGGTCGGCAAAATTTTGCAATTCTTTCTTTTTAAAGCCTCTTAAAATGGAAATAAGCCCATCATGTTTTGCCGTGTATGTTTTAATAAAAATAACACTAAATGCGCGAAACAGATAATAGGCAAGCCTGCTTCTTTGTAAGTCGTTAATAACCACCCCGATGCTGGCCATTTCTGAAAATCTATGTAGAAACTTAGGAATGTCCCTATCCCTAAAATGATGTAATGTCAATGTGGTAATGACAATATCCAAGTCCATGTTCTCCAAAGTGAAAACATCTTGATTGAGATATTCGATTTCCGGAAACTTCAGTGATTTCTTCTTTGCTATGACCAAAGACAAATCGTTTAGGTCCAAACCTATTAATTTGATGATAATTTTTGCCTTTCTTGCCCTTAAAGCGATTTCCCTGAGCATATTTCCATCGGCACAACCAACATCCAGAATCGTATACGATTTTTTAGGATGCTTCCGTAACAACCTAAATACGGCTTCTAGCGTAATAGCGTTACCTCCAAGCACTGCATTTACCCTATTGATATCGGTCAATACCAATTCCAGTTCATTTTCAGTGCCCTGAAAGCCGTCCATCAACTCAATTTCCTTGCTTCTTTCCGATAAATCCATCATGGACGAACTGTTTTACCATGGGTTTTACGTATCATATATTGCAATAGGGAATCCGACTTCCCCAGCGTTGAAATGCCCCAATCCAATATATTTCCATGCATCAATAGTCTTTGGAAATATCGACCATATTTAATTCTAGATTTAAAATGTTTATTCCAGAGCTTTCGATAATTGGCTTCCATCATATCTCTTTGACCGTTTTTGCCGGATAAATAGGAATGTACCGCCTCCGAAGCCAGTTTACCCCCATGAATGGCCATGGCCATCCCGTTTCCACAAAGAGGGTGAATTAACCCGGCCGTATCCCCGCACATTAAGACATGGTTGACCACGGGTTTTTTGGGAGCAAAGGAAATTTGCCCAATACTTAACGGTGTATCAAACAAAGGTTTCGCCTCCCCTAAAAATTGAGCCAAATTAGGATTTACCGAAACTACCAAATCGTTGAATTCATCAATATTTCTATGTTTCTTAAACATTTTATAATTGGCCAAATAGCAAAAATTGACGGCTCCCGTCTCTGTTCTTGACAATCCCCCATATCCCCCTTCAAAACTATGGAGAGCCACATGATTGTCCGGAAAATCGTCATGGGCAAAATGTGCCTTGACGGCTAACCATTCGGCTTTATTTTCAATGAATGACCGTTTTAGCTTTTTATCCAAACTGGAACGTTTTCCGTAGGCCCCGATTACCACTTTGGCTTTTGCCGTAATATCTCTTCCGAAGACTTTAAATTCATCATCTTTGAACGATACATTTGAAACTTTTTCAAAATAAAAGGTAACCCCTTTCTGCCTTGCCGTTTCATATAGTTGATTGTCCATAGTGTACCTACTGATCCCCACACCTCCCAAAGGAAGTGCCGTCCTTACGCTTTTTCCTTTTGAACTACTGATTTCGAAGGTAGTAATGGGTACACCCCCTTTTTCAACAAGGTCTATTCCCAAGGAACCTAAATAAGGCATAATCTCATTGGAGATATATTCCCCACAGACCTTATGATGGGGATACTCCGTAGTTTCATATACGGCAATATCATGGCCAAAACGGGATAAATCCAAGGCAGCGCTTAAACCGGCCAAACCCCCACCAATAACAATTATATCGTGTTCATTCACTTCCTGAAAATACGCAAACAAAAAAAATCCCCGCTCTTAGCAGGGATTTAATTTTACTAATATGTCAAATTAACCTTTGGTCTTCTGAACTGCTTCTTCCTTAAGTTCCTCACTAGCTACAATGGCCAGCTCTACCCTTCTGTTCTGGGCCTTTCCCTCTGTAGTACTGTTATCCCCTACGGGTTGGTTTTCGCCATACCACTTGGTGGTAAACCTGGAAGCATCTATTCCCTTTGTAACCAAATAATTAGTTACGGAGGTAGCTCTTTGCTTGGAAAGATTCATGTTATAATCTTCTGGCCCGGCACTATCGGTGTGGCCTTCAACCAAAATGTTGGATTTTGGATATTCCTTGAAGATTCCAGCCAATTTATCCAAAGTGGTGGCAGAAGTACCCTTAACATCAGATTTATTGGTATCAAAATAAACACCTGCATCCTGAGTGAAAGTCACATTAATCCCTTCCCCTACTCTTTTTACCTCGGCTCCTGGAATTTCCTCCTCAATACGTTCTGCCTGTCTGTCCATTCTATTTCCAATGTACCCACCAGCGGCTCCACCAATGGCAGCGCCCAATATGGCACCTAGAGCGGTATTGTTACCGTCTCCTACGTTATTTCCAATAACGCCTCCAATAACAGCACCACCAGCGGCACCGATTACAGCACCTTTTTGGGTTTTATTGGCATTTTTTACTGTACTACAGCTCATTACCATGGCTAAAGCCAAAATATAACTCGTATTTTTTATCAATCTTGTTTTCATAATTTTCAATTTAAATTATTTGGGGGATTACTTTTTAGTGAAATTATATACCACCGTTACGGGTTCCCCTTCTACCTGAACGTTCGACTTTAATGTCATGGCGTTTTCAGTTAAGGATTCGATGTTTAGCCTATACCCCAAACCTCCGGATATATCCTTGTTTTTCTCGTCAATAAATTTGAATTGAAGTTGACTTTCATAGTTTTCTGCACGTTCCACCACGGACCATCTGATATATCTATCCCCTCCATTACATAGGGTAGATGGTGCTATGGTATATCTCCCAGTACTGTTATTATCCCTAAAAAACCACTCGCTGCCTTCAAGACAAATATCCTCCACATCGTTGAAGAGAACCGCCTTAAAGTTACCTGTGTTGTTTTCAAAGGAAACATCATTAAGGGACCACGTACCACTTAGCAGATTACGCTTTGACCTTGCATCCTTGGAAATGGAGCATGAGGTAAGCATAATGGCTATAACTCCCATAAAAATTATTGCTTTTTTCATAAATATCTTTGTTTTTAGATTACCCTATATACGGTTAAACCAACAACTTGGACTTGATATAGGGATAATATTGATTATCTACCTACAAAGCTCAGGAAAAGTAAAAAGACAGATTCACTCAATAGATTAAGTTGTTAACGGAAATACTAAAAATCCAGCAATTCCAGTAATTCCTTTTCAAAACGATCCTTAGGAAGATATTGCTCTTCCAGCGCTGTATTGAAGGGAATTGGGGTTTCCAGGCTGGCCACCCGCTTGATAGGACCATCTAAATATGCAAAGCAATTTTCCATCACCAATGCCGAAATATCACTGGCAATACCTCCAAATAGGCTATCCTCTTGGAGAATAATCAACTTCCCGGTTTTCCGTACGGAAGTATAAATAGATTCGGTGTCCAAGGGCTGTAAAGTTCTAAGGTCTAATAGGTCAGCATCAATGCCTGGATGTTTTTCCAAGGTTTCCAAGGCCCAATGGACACCTGCACCATAGGAAACAATGGTAATATCCTGTCCGGATTTTAATATATTGGCCTTTCCGAACGGTAAGGTATAGTTATTTACGGGCACATCCTCATAAATGCTACGGTACAGCCCTTTGTGCTCAAAAAATAAAACGGGATTGGGGTCTTCAATTGCCGTGG
>JAUIGC010000273.1 GCA_030429835.1 Bacteroidia bacterium | reverse complement strand
CAATATCCCTAGGTATGAAGTTTACACTACCCTTATCTTCATTTTCATTAACACCCATCGCATACAGAATATTCTGCTGCTTTTCAAAGCGCATATTCTCATTGATCTTACCACTTAATCCGGATGCCAAAAATGCCAAGATAGAGCCTACTACGATTACCATGACTGCGGCGAACACCACAGTGTACACATTTTTATCTGTATTGATTGCCATAATTAAACCGTTTCTGCTTTTAATTCTTCAGCTTTACCGTCTGTATCCTTAGGAAGCACGACGGCGTTCTTAAATCTTTTCAATCGCCTATTTATATTTGCTTTCACCACATAATGGTCAATAGTAGGAGCAAATACGTTCATTAACAATATTGCCAAGAAAACCCCTTCTGGATATGCAGGATTGAAAACGCGGATCATTACGGAAATAAAACCGATAAAGAAACCATAAAACCATTTTCCACGATTGGTCTGTGAACCTGTAACCGGATCGGTCGCCATATAGACTATACCAAAGGCGAGACCTCCTACAATTAAGTGTTTCCAAAAATCGAAACTCATTAATCCATAAAATTTGCTAGTCTCGGTAATCCAACCGAATTCAACTACTTGGTTAAAAATAAGCCCCATAACCAAAGAACCGATTACAGCACTCAACATAATCCTCCAGCTTGCTATCTTGCTAAAAATCAAGAAAAGTCCACCAATCAATATCAACAGAGTTGAAGTTTCACCCACGGAACCAGGAATAAACCCAAAGAACATATCCGATACGGAATAACTCACATCCGAATTTTGTGCCAAGGAACCCAAAATGGTCTCACCAGAAATAGCATCAGGTCCGCCAGCACGTTCAACAGCACCATGTACCCAAACCTTATCCCCACTCATCCAAGTAGGATAAGCAAAAAACAAGAAGGCCCGTATGGTCAACGCAGGGTTTAAAATATTCATACCTGTTCCCCCAAATACCTCCTTACCTATAACAACTCCAAAAACTACAGCTACCGCCAACATCCAAAGTGGGGTGTCTACAGGAACGATTAAAGGAACCAACATTCCGGTTACCAAATATCCCTCCTCAACCTCATGACCTTTTATTACGGCAAAAATAAATTCCACCAAAAGACCAACACCATAGGATACAACTACAAGAGGAAGTACTTTAATAATACCGATCCAAAAATTATCCCAGGTCAAAAAGTTTTCAAAAAATGACAAAGTCCTTGGACTACCATTGGCTGCGTCTATTGCAGCGTAATGCTGATAGCCCGCGTTGAACATGGAAAAAACAAGCACTGGAATCAATGCCATAATCACCGTATTCATGGTTCTTTTCAAATCATCTACGGCCTTAACATGGGTGCCCCCGTGTGTAGTTTCGTCTGGAGTAAACAAAAAAGTATGAAAGGCATTGAAGGCAGGCGCCATCTTTTTGCCCTGATACTTAAGCTTTAACTCATGCATTTTACTTTTTAAGCTCATAATATCCTATCCTATTTCTTTTTGTAACAAATCCAACCCTTCACGAATAATCTTCTGATGGGGTTGTTTAGATATACATATAAATTCAGTTAAGGAAAAATCCTCTGGAGCGACTTCATAAAGTCCCAATTGCTCCATCTCATCCAAATCCTTCACCATACATGCCTTTAACAACTGCAGTGGGTAAATATCCATTGGAAACACTTCTTCATATTGGCCCGTAACTACGAATGCCCTATGCTCTCCATTGGTATTGGTATTTAAGTCATATTTCTTATTAGGTTGCAACCAGGAGAAGGTTAGTGCCCGAGTAGCGGAAACCTTATTAAATACAGGTTTGTTCCAACCAAAGAGCTCATAATCATTACCTTCCGGGATAACAGTAACGGTATTGTTATAAAAGCCCAAATGACCATCCGGTTTGCTTTTGGACCCTGTTAGCACATCACCATTGATAACCCTAAAATTTTCTTCATTAACACCACTTGCATAAAGGAAAGTAGAAATCTCTGCCCCTATTTTGGTCGTATAATATTTTGGTGACTTTACCGATGAACCTGCCAGGGCAACCAATCTTTCCGCATTGAACTTACCCGTAAGCAAAAATTCCCCGATTACAATCAAATCCTGAGGAGAAACGGTCCAAACCAATTCACCCTTATTTATGGGGTCTATTTTATTTATTTGGGTACCTACCAAGCCTGCCGGATGCGGTCCGGATACTTTATGCAAGGTAATACCCTGCAATCCAGATAATGGGGATTTACCTGATTTCCCTACAGATACATGAACTTTGCCCGGAGTAAGTTTACCCAAAGCGCTTATCGCAGCTTGAAGTTCGGCTTCCTTACCTTTTAGAACATAATCCAAATCAGCAGCCAAAGGAGCGGTCGCATAACCTGAAATAAAGATTGCTTTTGGCGTCGTCACGGGATTTGCTATTACGTCATAAGGTCGCTGCTTAATAAAGGGCCAACATCCCGATTTTAATAAAGCTGCCTTAATTTCTTGACCTGTGGCATTTTCCAAATCCATTTTCTTGTGCTCAACAACTTCTTGGGTTTTATCGGCCAAAATTTTTACCTCAAGAATTCTTCTTCTTGCACCCCTTACGATTTCAACCAATTCACCACTTACCGGCGAAACAAAAAGCATTTCCTCAACACCTTTATTATAGAACAACGGTTCCCCAGCTTTTACCTCGGCCCCTTCCTTCAATAACATTTTGGGTGTTAATCCGTGAAAATCATCAAGTTTAATCGTATAAACATTACTTAGGACCGCTTTTGAAGTTGACAATTCGGCTGCTCCTACCAAATTAATATCCAGTCCTTTTTTAATTCGAATGTCTTTTGACATATTATTGTAGACCTTAGGTTAACAAAATTTGGTGCGAATTTACTACTTAATGAAAAGTTTTCATAATAATTAACCATAAATTAGGCATTCTGTCGACGTAAATTTTTTAGGCATCCTTTTTGTTTACCTTTAACCCAAATTTTAGCTCTTAAATGCGATTATACCTTAAACAAATAATGTTAGGCATCCTTTGCGTGCAAAGTATTGTGGCACAGGTTCAAGAGGAAAAAAACCCGCCAGAAAACATTAAGTCAATTATTTTTAGAGGACCTACAGACGACCAATTTCCCGTAGTGCAAATTGGTGAAACCATGCATCTTGAATTTGATGACCTTTTGGCCAACGAACAGGATTATTATTATAAAATAGTGCACTGTGATTACGATTGGACTCCTTCGGACCTTTTAAAATCACAATACTTGGACGGCATAGATAACCAACGTATCATTAACTATGAAAATAGCTATACAACGCTGGAAACTTATTCCAATTATCAAC
>JAUIGC010000050.1 GCA_030429835.1 Bacteroidia bacterium | reverse complement strand
AACAGTCTGCTCAAATGTAGGGGTAAATACCTACCTAAAAAAATTAAATGCAATCATTGTGTACTTTGTTTGCAAAGCAAACATAAGTTGCATAAATTGCATTATAAATAGTTATTGTGAAAGTAATATCGGTTATCAATAAAAAAGGCGGGTGTACAAAGACGACTACCTGTATCCATATGGCAGCGTACTTGGCCAAGAGGGGCAAAAAGGTTTTGCTGATCGATTTTGAAGCGCAGCGTAATCTATCCATTGGCTATGGAATACCGGAAGATTATCCCTACACGGTTTTTGACATGCTCAAAGGAAAGCCGGGGCTTCGCCTAAAGAACAAAAAATCGAATCTTTACATCCTTGCCGGTTCGGACCTTATTGATACCGAAGTATACCCCTTGGAGGTTCTGAAGAAGCGATTGGCCACTCTGGAGAAAATGTTCAAAAATGAATACGACATCCAGTTTGATTATGCCATTATCGACTGCTCCCCATCGGACCTAAAAAACAAATATGCCGATGGTAAGCTCCAGCCCAAATTGAACCAAATCGCACTCTATGCTTCGGATGCTTTTATCATCCCATTGGTCCACGAAAAATTCGCGGTGGATGGACTGGCAAATTTCATGGGCGATGCCCTTGCATTCAAGAAAGAATTCAATCCTAACTTGAAGGTAGGTGGCGTGTTTTTCAATATTGTCGAAGTAAACACCAGGCGTTTCAAAAAATACTACGATGAAGTGATGGAAGGGGTACCGGAGAAATATTTTATAAAAACATTTGTCCGGAAGGATGCGAAAATTGCTGATGCCACAGAGGAGGGCGACAGCATTTTCGAGGTGGCCCCAAAATCGAGGTCAGCTAAGGATTATAGCAAATTGGTAAGGGAAATATTAACTAAAATAGACTGATAATTATGGGTGGAGACAAAGTAATCAAAGAAAAGTTTGTTGATTGGGAAGAGGCCGAGGAAGAAGTATCGGAGCAGCCCAACAAACGAAAGCGAGTCGCCTTTACAGTAAGGGACTGGCCAGAGACCAAAGAGCTATTGGACGATCTTCAATGGCTGAAGCAATTTGTCGTTGACAAGAAATCAGTATCCCAGGGGGATGTCGTCCGGGAGGCTTTGGATTTATTGGCAAAGAAAATGAAATACGACAAGCTAAAAGAGGAGTATGCCGAGGAACTGGCCAACGCCACCATCAAGGCGGGTAGAAAGACAGGTAGATAATCAAAGGATGTTTAAATGAGTATTAAAAACTATTTTGAGTTGTTCACCGATGCCGAAAAGCGGCACTTGCCCAAAGAACTTTACACCGCAGGGAATATCGAATTGTTGTTCCAAAGAAGAAGGGTTTCCGTCGTGGGATCACGAAAAGCAAGTAAAGATGGTTTGGCACGGGCAAAGATCGTGGCCAGGGAGCTGGTCAAGCACGATATTATCGTGGTAAGTGGTCTGGCAAAGGGTATCGATACCGTTGCCCATGAGACGGCCATTCAGACAGGAGGGAGCACCATAGCCGTTTTGGGCACGCCCTTGAACAAAGCCTATCCAAAGGAAAACGAGGGGCTTTTGGAAACCATTAAAAAAGACCATTTGGCAATATCCCAATTTCCAGAGGGGTATCCCTCACAACCTAAAAATTTCCCTATTCGAAATCGCACGATGGCCTTGATATCGGATGCAACCATAATTATTGAGGCAAGCGAGAACAGCGGAACACGACACCAAGGATGGGAAGCACTTCGTTTGGGCAGAGAGGTCTATATCTTGGAGAATGTGGCCAACAACCCAAAAATTGGTTGGGCAAAGGAAATGATCGACTATGGGGCAGTACCACTCGCAAGGGAACAAATGGAGGACATTTTTTATGAAATCCCATACCTAACTTCAAAATTTCAGGACCAGGATGCCTTTTAATATCGATTTCGCCACTATGCTCGAATTCTCCACAAGGGGAACAAATGACAAGGCTGCATTGTCGAGGCGTATTTGTGGAAACTTGAAATCGGGAAGCGCCCAAATGATATTACGAATGATTTATTATATGAAGCAGCTTCCAGCAGATCACCCCATAAAAACCATGTTCAGCGATATGCCTATTTTGGTTCCCACCCCAAGGAGCGCTCCTTTGGTAGAGGGTGGATTGTGGCCGACTAGAATATTGGCGGATTTTTTGGTTAGGGAAGGTTTCGGGGGGAGCGTACAACATTGGTTGGAAAGAACCAAGAGAGTGCCTAAATCAAGTAATTTCAGCAGTGCTGACCAACGGCCATCGTGCAACACACACTACGATAGTTTGCATGTTGTTCCGTCTCCAGAGGCATTTGTACACAAGATCATATTAATAGACGACGTGTTTACGTTGGGAAGGACTTCGACGGCATGTGTGCGACGATTGAAAGAAACCTATCCGGATGCACAGGTTTTTGTGTTCGCCGCCATGCGCACCAGAGGGTTCGTGAAGACCTTGGAAGAAATAGTAAAGCCGTCCTATAATCAAATGGTCTACAGACCCGAATATGACAGCGTAAAGTTGCCTGATTAATATATAAAGAGATGACTATGATATTTTACAAAGACAATAGGGTTGACCAGAAAATGGAGCTCACCCACAAAGAACTGATTGAAAATTTCATTCAGGATGAAATCGCCTACACCAATTTTTTGAAGGGATGGCCATTCGAGAGGGCTTTCCTGAACACGATGCCGGGCACACCGGAACCGATTCAAGTTTCTGATGAAAACTGGAAAGCACTTTGGAGCGAGTTCAAATCCCAAGTTCCCAATCCTGAGTATAAAGCCTAATGGATGGAGATTGATATAATGGCCTATTTATCGTCACTTGAAAGCAAACTGTTTTCCAAAAAAAACAGAAAGAATGTTTCCCTGGATAAGGACTGGCCAAAATCATTGAACCTTAATGTCCCTGGGGTGTATGTTTTTTTTGAGAACAATGAACCTTGCTATGTAGGTGAAACGGGAAACCTATCCAAAAGGATGAATGATATTAGAAATACCAAACACCATTCATTACGACGGAGTTTTGGCACCAACCATTTTAAAGAAAATGCAAACTGGAGCAAACCAAGCTCCTATGTCAGTTTCCACCCTGAAATAGAGAGCGAACTCAATTTTTTGATTGAAAAATCATTGCAGGTGAGTTTGTTGCCGGTCGAACTCGGCAGAAAAGAATTGGAAGAGCATATATGTAGTAAATATAACTTACTCGGTAAGTATAATAATCGAGGACAAAGAAAATAGTTATGGCCGCAAAATCCCTTTTAGGGAGACTATACAGTCTTATGGGAGTCAAGGAGCATACGGAGCTTCATGATGCCCTTTTGAGAAAAGATAACCATATTGCGGTGGTCGTTTTTCTTTTGGGGCTATTAGGGAGTGTAGTGATGGCCATACTCGGAACCCAAGACGTGATTTCAGGAATATTAAAGCTCACCTTTGGTTTGTTTTGGGTGGTTCCTGTTTACATCATTTTGAGAGAGGTTTATGGAAATACCAAGAAAGAATAAATATGACAAAAGCAGAATTGATAAAGGAGCTGGAGCAATATCCAGACGATATAAAGCTAACCTTTCAAACCGCCAAGAATATGTTCATTTATAATGACGTGATAGTTAAAAAACTTGAAATCCCAAATAATATTTTGGAAACACTGGATGGAAAAAATTTGTACGGATACACACTGCTAATAACCAGCTCATCCTTTGATTAAAAATACAAACATGGAACACCCCAATAAAAAACAGCGGGAAAACCAGGCAAAGCTTTTGGCCCAACTTCCGGAGGATGAAAGAGAGGAACATGCCAGATTGTTGCGTTTTGGCAATGCCGCATATATCTACCATCAACAAGCAGAGGAATTGGAGCCCACCGAAACGGATTTTGATGAGTGGCTAGAGGGGTTGCCAGAAAATGTGCGTGAAGACATGAAGATGCAGGGATTCGAGCTGTGCAAGGGCGTTCTTTCCTTTAGACGCTATGTAATGGAAAAGAATGATATTGGGATGGGGGAGTGGATGCGCAGGAACCTAAGCGAAGAGGATTATAAAGCATATCAGGAAAGAGAAAAACATATTTAACAGACCAACTTAATGAACAGTTTATCATCAAGAGAAAAAGACTATTTAATAGAAAGATTACAAAAGGGGGAACCATTGCCCGAAGACTTCAAGTATAAGCTATTTCCCACCACTCAAAAAGAATACGAGCTTGTTTATGCGGGCAAAATGCGTAAAGAGGATATTCTTGCAGATGAAGATGGGGTAACGGCCGCACCATTACAAATTGAAAGAATCTACAACGGTGACCGAGAATCTTATCCAGATGGATGGAAAAACATGATTGTCTTTGGAGACAACTTGCAATTTTTGAAAACCATTTATAAGAACGAAGACCCACTTATAAAAGATAAGGTTAAGGGCAAGGTTAAATTAATTTATATAGATCCGCCATTTGCTACCGAATCTGATTTTAGTGGTTCTGAAGGCCAAAAAGCATATACAGATAAAGCCAAAAATGCTGAGTTTGTTGAGTTTATTAGGCGGCGCCTGATTGTGGCTCGTGAAATTCTTGCGCCTGACGGGGTAATATTTGTTCATCTCGACTATAAAAAAGCCCATTATTTAAAGGTTGTGCTTGATGAAGTTTTCGGAGAAAATAATTTTATAAATGAAATCATATGGAAAAGAAAAGGTGGAAGTGCCAATCCAACGAATAAGCTTGGAGTTGTTAATGATAGTATCTTTTTTTATTCTAACTCAAGTAATTTGGAGTTGAAACAATTATTTACCAAAGACACCCCTGAAGCACAAAAGTATATTGAAGAAAGATTTAACAATGTCGATGAAAATGATAGAAACTATTTGAAGTCACCAATAGTTAGTCCAAATTATCGAGAAAACCTTTGTTACGATTATAAAGGCTATAAGCACCCACCGAATGGGTGGTCTATTTCTAAAGAAATAATGACACAGTGGGATAAGGAAGGAAAATTATATTTTCCTGAAAACGGAAAGCGTATTTATAGAAAAATATACTTGGATGAATATCCTGGACAACCGATACAAAATCTTTGGACAGATATTTTTGTCATTAATCCAATGGCAACAGAACGAGTGGATTACCCCACACAAAAACCCGAATCACTTTTACTAAGAATATTAGAATTAGTGACTAATGAAGGGGATTTGGTTTTAGATTTTTTTGGAGGAAGCGGTACCACAGCTTCTGTTTGTGAAAAAACAAATAGAAAATGGGTTGTTTGCGACATTGGTAAACTCGCCCTTTATACGACCCAGAAACGACTTTTAACTATTCAGGAATCGAAAAGTTTGTTGAACGCAGATGAAAAGTATAACCGTTTTTCTAGAAGTTTTGCCACGGTCAACACTGGTTTTTATGATATTGAAAAACTATTTACTCTCAAGCATCAAGAATATCAAGAATTCGTCTTAAACCTTTTCGAGGTAAGCCCGAGGTCAAAAAAAATAGCTGGAATAGAATTTCATGGTGAGCGTAAGGATGGGTATGATGTAATGGTTTGGAAGTATTGGGAGCATAAGGATGCAGCTGTTGACGAAGAATACTTGGAAATTCTCCACAAAAACATTGGAAAAAGGGTGGGCGACCGTATCTATATCATCGCACCGGCAAACTCGGTCCAATTTATTGACGATTATTATGAGATAGGTAATGTGCGTTACTATTTCTTAAAAGTGCCCTACCAAATCATTCAGGAGCTGCATAAAGAAAAATTCAAAAAGTTTAGACAGCCCACCAGTTCTAGTAATGTAAATTCACTTGAAAATGCGGTTGGCTTCCATTTTATACGACAACCGGAAGTAAAATCATCGTTTGCTAAAGGCACTATCAGTATAGAGGACTTTAAGGCTTACTATCCCGATGAGGACACTTTAGAAGATATTCCCGGTCTTGAGGCATTGGCCATGGTCGTTGTTGACAAGGACTACAATGGCAACGAGTTCTTAATGTCCGATGTGTTTTTTGCGGCGGATATTATTAGTGAGGACGGACGGGCCCAAGTTGAGCTAGAAAATTATGGTACTAAAATTAGCGCTGTATACGTCGACATCTATGGTAATGAATTCCGTGAAGTATTTACCGCTAAAAGTACCAACCCATGATTCAAGAAAAGAAGCGATATGATACGAAGGATTTAATTCTCAAAATAAATCAACACTACAACCAAAGTGAGCTACCACTTGCGTATTGGGATAGGTTTTTGGATGCACTTTGTGGAACCAGGGAATACCAAAAGGAAGCGATAAAAAATTCAGTCATTTATTTGGCATCCAACGAGTATGCTAATATTGAGGACTTGGTTTCAAAAAATTATTATCAAAACTACCAGTTACGAGAACGCTATTCTGATGTTACAGACTATCACCGTAAGATTCAATTACCTTCAAAACTATCTGCGACAATAGACCTCGCAACAGGAACGGGAAAGAGTTATGTCATGTATGGTATTGCACAAATCTTACTTGGCTTGGGTCTCGTAAAAAGAGTATTGGTTTTGTGCCCATCCACGACTATTGAAAAAGAGTTGCACAAGAAGTTTTTGGCTTTAGTTGCCGATCCAATCCTAAAGGAAACCATTCCTGAATCTGCGATTATAAAAAACCCCAGCATTGTTGATGGAAGCGTTACCGTAAAGGAAGGCGATATATGTATAGAAAACGTCCATGCCGTCTATGAAAGGACCGGCTCATCAATCGAAGATAGTTTTGGCTTCAAAAGAGGTTATGATGCTCTGGTATTGAACGACGAAACCCACCATATATACAATAGGATTTCTGGGAATACTTCAGAAGCCAGAGGGTTAAAAGTATGGAAGAAATTTCTACTGGATGATGGCTACAACTTTAAATATATGCTTGGTTTTACGGGCACTGCATATATCGGTAACGATTATTTCAATGATGTCATTTACCGATATTCGTTAAGGCAGGCAGTTGACGAGAAGTTTGTAAAGAAGATAAATTATGTTTCTGAAGATGATAGTATAAATGAAGACCAAAGATTCCAGAAAATTTATCAGAATCACACCAAGAATAAACTCACGTACAAAAGCCTAAAGCCTATCACCATTTTAGTGACCAACAATATTACCAACGCCAAACGCCTTGAAACACGCTTGGTCGAATTTTTAATGTTGGAAGAAGGCCTGGAAGAGCAGGAAATTAAGGATAAGTTGGTTATGACTGTTACTTCGGATAAAGCGCACAAGCACAACGTAATTCGCTTGGAAGAAGTGGACGGGCAGGATTCAACCGTTGAGTGGATAGTCTCGGTTTCAATGCTTACAGAGGGCTGGGACGTGAAAAATGTATTTCAAATAGTCCCTATGGAAGAAAGGGCTTTTAATTCTAAGTTATTGATTTCCCAAGTATTGGGCAGGGGACTGAGAGTACCACAGGAATATATAGGTAATGCACAGGTAACGATTTTCAATCACTCTTCCTGGGGCTCAAAAATCAAAGGGCTTGTGGACGAAGTGCTGGAACTAGAAATGCGATTGGAAAGTTCCAACATAGTTGAAGGCGATAGGGGCGAACATCATTTTACTCTCTACAACATAGATTATAACAAGACCGAAAGAGCTGTTGAGAATAACAAAAAGGAAAAGGAATTCAATTATAAGGATTACATAAACCTAGAGTCTTCGGTCGACCAGATAAGCCAAGAGACCACCTATACGAATCTTGACAATGAGTATAGGGGTGTAGAATATAAAATCAAAAATCGGATGACGCCCATTAAGGAAATCGTTGATAAAATATATCACGAGTTCCAGACCAGGGAGTGGGAGGGCGTCACCCTGAACCTACAAGAAGGACAGTACACCAAAAACAGTCTTCCGCCTAAAGAAGAAATTACAAAATTGATTCGTCGCTCCATGGATAAGGTTGGGCTTGAAGGGGATGAGCTGAACGAAAAGAACAAGAGGAATATTTTCTCATCCTTTAACACTTTATTGAGACGTAAGAACAAATCACTAGAGTTGGTAAGGACAGCTCAAAGGCCTTATGCCATATCAACTAAAGAAAGGATTAAAGAAACACTCTCTGTTGGTAATTTGCGGCATAATTCTACAGTAATGTACTCAAACAACTATAAGGATGAAGTTAAAGATGTAGATGTCCTCAATTTCTTACAGGACGTTATCGATGATGAGAGCTTGCCGCGAACTGCCATAAAAGAAGCAAATAGCTATGATTTCAAAACACCTGTTGACATAGTTTTTCTAAATGCAACTCCGGAAAGAAAATTCGCGGAAAAATTGATTAGAAACGAAAATGCCAAGGCATTGGATGCCTGGCTAAAATCGACCAACCAGAGCTTTTACACCATTGAATATTCATTATCGAGCAAATCGGGAAATCACACAAAGCAAAGTAGATTCAATCCTGATTTTTTCATCAAGACTTCAGACGATAAAATGGAGTACATCACGGTCGTGGAAATCAAAGATGATCAAGATTATTCGGACCTGAATAAAGCAAAGTTTAAATGGGCGACCATACATTTTCAAGAATTGAACAAGCAACTCAAAGAAGCAAAGGTCAAACAACGGTACAATTTTCATTTCCTTAGTCCTGAAAACTACGATGATTTCTTTGAGTATTTGAGAAATGGAAAGTTAACAGAGGGTCTATTCACCAGTAATTTAGATAAAGAGTTGAATACAAATGCATAAAATAAGTACCAAAAAAGAAGGCCTCTTTGAGCTAAATAAAACCGTAAGAATACCGGAAGATTTCCGCTTACAGATCGTAACCGATATCAGCTCATTTTTGTTGGAATCTGTAAGATTTCGGGCCATTTTAAGCCCCTTTAAGGGACGAAAAAAAGTTAAATGACTGTGGGGTAGGGGAATAGCCTATCGGAAAGTGGTTACATAAGCGTTTTTATGTCAAATAGGACGCCTTTTTAAGATACGGATAAAAAATGAAAAATCAACTATAAACCTAAAACCAATACCATGGAAAAAAAAGAGGATATTATCAGCACAACGGACTTAGGACTATCGCTATTTGACAAACCAATTTCGGGCAGGGTATTTTATGAAGAAGGGTACGGCCCCGACAACCTTCCTAAGCTTTTTCGGGTGGACAGGCAATTGACCAAACGATGGACAGGGGTTAGGGCATGTTGCCCAGAGAGTGATGGTATCAGGGTGGCCACCAGCAGGGCAAAAGAAATCAAGAAAGCGGTTCAGGCCGAGTATCCTGATTTCGTAATCGTTCGTTATGGTTGGAAATCCGCTCGGGGGCACCACTGTGAAAATCGGACACGTTCTTGGCCAGACCAGAAAAGGTCATGCTGGGCAGTTGTCAATTTTCCGATGTACGTGGATATTAAACGAACCCAACAGGTCGAAGAATATATCGATTCACTGAAAGCAGAGAAAGGAGAAAACTAATCGCAAAATTGGCCGTAACGTAAAAAGCAACCGATGTCCTTTAGGAAAGGTTCAAAAATGATTAGAAGAATAGCCACGAGTATAGGCAAAAATGAAGTTGGTTCCATAATGGTTTTGGATTTAGGTTTGGTTGAAAAATGTTTAAATGAAACGCCCTTTTCGGGCTTTCGGAAAGTGATTACAAAGATAGAGAATGTGGAAATCTCACGCAAAAATCTAAAATTATAGGAGATACTAAACTGTCAGTTTATTTCACATTAATTTTTAGTTTATGGACATAAAAAATAATTTAATGGATTTGGATAATTCAAACATCAATGGATATGGGGGATACAAGAAATATTGAAGACGTCGAAATGGAAACCTGGCTGGAGGAAGAGAAAGATCTGGGGGATTATCCGGACGGTTTCAATCCAGAGCTCTGGGGGCTATGAACCGGAACCGGCACACCTTTGGGAACAAAAGAACACTTTAGCATGGGAACAGCTCGCAGGAAGACAACAAAAAAGAAACCCCCGAGGTGGTTTCGGATTTTGCGCTACAATTTCAATTGTATGTGGTACCATGTTCTAATGCCAGTAGGCATGACCGAAGATGAATTTTCAAAAAGTATTAGGACCAGGAATGAAAACAAAAAGAAAAATTGAGGCCAAGGTTTCACTATCGGTTTGGGAGGATATTATCTTCAACCGCAGTCAAGAGGATGTGGGCAAACAGCGAATCCTTGCGAAAAACTCAAAGCAGTCTTGGGGGAGCTTTAGGCACAACAAAGGATATATTGTCTATTGGACCAAAAAGAAATTTGATTTTCTACCCAGCAAGTTCGTTGAGAAATTCCTATCAACAGATTAGTATGGTCGAAGTCTTTAAAATAGGGGAAGAGGAGCCAACGAAGCATATTGGGGAAGTCGTTTTCGATGATGGCGAAAGTTTTCGCATACATTCCTCAGATCGGGCTTTCTCCAAATCAGAGTACAAATACGTTACCAAACTCTAAAAATGGCATATACAAGGTACAGAGCGATTGTGAAGGTCATGTGTCCGGTTTGTCAATCAAACGCAGATGCAAAGAGAAAGATTGATACCGATTGTAGAAATTGCCGTTTCCTACGCTACAACAACGTCAACCGGCTAAAGAAGTTTACCCGTTTCCTTCATACGGACTTTCCAAACTGGAGCTATTTCAATGTGTACGAATATGTAAAAGGGGAGAAGGGAAGGTATCTCGGCAGCTTTCAGAAAGGAAAGAACGAACCCACTTCAGATACATTCTAAGAAAAAACGGAATGACCTGATGGCCACTCCGTTTTTCGATACAAACTTGCGTTTGCTTCTTTCACTTCAAATATAGTGATTTTTGTTTTATTGTGCCTTGCTTTTTTGACCTTTCTTCACACGATTTTTTTGGGCTTAATGGAACTTTGGCGGATACGCCAACATCACTTTTTGGCCGCACTTCGTTCAATGATAATCTTATGGAATGCCTCTATGAAATTTTCCTGTTTTAATAGGTAGGGACGATTTTCATATTCCAGTGCGGAGAGGAATGATAAATCATACCTTTTGGCCAATCCGCCCAATTGTTGCTCCTGGGTCTCATCGAAACCGTATATACTTTTGAACTCGCTGATTTTTTTGGCTGCACGTTTTGGTTCATATGTGGAATTAATATCTTCAGTTGAAGTTTTGTAAAACTTAAATGAAATTGCCACAATTTTGGCCCCTCTACCCCGTGTCGCATTAGGATTGGCCCTAATGGGAGTGTAGTTGAAACTCCTATCCGCAAACTCATCCAGTTCCTGTTTACAGGGCTCAATTACGCGATCAATGACTTTCCTGAAATCTTTGTACAAGTCAAAGATTTTAAAATCCTTTCTTACTTGGGCTTCCGTAAGTGTCTTTCCGTCAATCACCCCTTCATCATGCCATTGGCAGATGTATTGGTATATGACCAGGTGATGCTTGTTACCAGTTTGAAAACCGACATTGCCCAAGTAGGGCGTATATCCTTTTGACAAGTCAACCAGAATGGTGTACCAGTCCGCATTTATCTTAATATCTACAAAGCTGTTGTTTGTACTGTACGTTGCCTCATTGATGATACCGGTTATTGTCCTGGTTTCCACTTCTTGGCCCTCGTCCGTGGTTGTTCCTTTAACTACGATTTCTTTTTTCCGGATAGTACCAAGGGCGTTATAAACCAACTTTAAATCGTTTCCAACGGTCAAATCCTTTGGCCTAAAACGCATTACCACGTTATTGTCCATGTCGATTTGGGTTCCCATCTGGATAAACTGGTGCTTTTTTATTTGCTGGAGAACCCGAATTAGGATTCGGGCCTCATGGATATTGAAATCAAATTTTTCGGTTATTACATAGGGTTGTTGGACCGTCTTGGGGAGGGTAGAAATATCAACTCTTTGTATCTTAGGTCTCATAAATAGGGTGTCCGTAAATGTTCCAATAAACCAAATGTAGCAATATCCGTGAAAGTTCCAATAATTACATCCGTGGTTGTTCCAATAAAAATTGTTAATAAGTCCGATGCGATTATTGATAATGGGCTAAGTGCTGTTAAAAACTTCATCCGTGGTTGTTCCAATAACCTGTCCGCCATTGTTCCGATAAAAACGTGGTTGTTCCAATAAGTGTCCGTGATCGTTCCATTATTCATCCGCCATTGTTCCAATAAACCCCTTGAACCACTTGAAAACACTGTATATTCGCGATTCCTTAATTTATTCTGTAATTCCCTTAATTAAAAAAAGAAATAATTTTAAATAATAATTTTAGTTTAATAAGGTTTCAAAAAGGTCATAATTCTTGTTCATAACAAGAATTTCGCCCATTTTTCAGCCGATTTTGTATTGTTTCACAATATTTAGGAAGAAAGGTCAAAAAGCATCCACAAAACCTTAGAAAAACTGTCAAAATGGCGTTTTTCAATTGATTTTTTCTATCGGCCGTCCGTGGTTGTTCCAATAAATAAACCCTCTCTCTTTTACTGAAAATGAGACATGTACACGCCTTACAAAAAGTGCGTTTTGTCGAAAAACCAACAATATTGATTGGTTGATTTATAAGATTCCAATTGTGATGGGCGTTAATAATCAAATGGCCCGATCAAAAATAAATATGGACGTTGTGAAACAGGTGCGCTCCAAATTGGAATCTAGGGAAATGTTCAATCCGGAATCCATGAGCGCCTTGAACGAGAAGCTGAAACTTCAGCGCAAATCGCTAAGTTGTTTTTCATTTACGAAAAAACGTGAACTGGATTTGACCATTTCCGCTCTCACTTATCTGCTGGATAAAAAGCAAACCAAAAACTAATACAGCCCGCCCCCGACATCTGACCCGGGGTGAATGAATCCATTCATATTTGAAATGAGTTTTTCCGGTTACGGGATGGCAAGCTGTATTTTCTTCAAATCGTTTTGCAGTTGTTTGCCAAACTAAGAACAACCAAAATTTTGACCAAGTAATTTTCTTACAAATCGGTGAAACGCACCTAATGGATTTCAACTGAATTATATTGCCCCAAAAATCTTACCCAAGGTCGTCTTGCGACCTTGAAGATGAACAAACCTACCCGCTGGACCCGACGCTGTTTTTTTAGCGTTCAGGTAGAAAAGCGTTAAGAAAAAACAGCGTTGGAGCGTTCATCATTTCTGAACTTTTGAAGCAAGTTCAACCGTTGTAGCCTAAAGCAAATATCGAGGATATTTGAAATGACTATTTGTGTTGCTTCGCAACAGAATATAGGAAGAGCAAGCAGTAATCAGGCAAAGCCTGATATAATATTGATTTACAGTATGTTATAAATCAAACTTCCTATATTTTGGTAGAAATTGGGGAGAAAGACCACGCTGAAGCTATGTATTTCAACGATTTTATTGTTAAAGTTAGGGAGAAAATAAGGAGAAATTTTACATTTATCTTAACACTCTATAAAAATGAAAAATGTCTCTCCAAACTATTAAGATCTACCCTGAAACAAAGGAGCGTGTGGATAAATTCAAGAGCAGGGGAACATCATATGATGATGTACTTTCCCAATTTTTGGACTACTTCGAATCCACCGGTATCAAACCCAACGAAATCGATTCCTCGCCAATGACCGTTACCAAAAAGGCAACGGAAAGAGTGGTGAAAATCATACGGAATATCGAGACCAAAAAGCTATCGAAAATCATGGGTATGCTGGAGGATATTTTGGTCAGGGTTTCTGAATCCGATAATCAGACGGTCGCCCAGGGAGAGATTTTTTCATCTAAAGAAGTGGAAGAATTGGTAGGAACCATCGAGACATTACAGGAGGAAAATTCGCGATTGGAAAAACGTATCGAGGAGATATTGACCACCGGTAACAACGATCAGAAAATGGAAACTTTAAAACCCAATTTGGATTTTCTCGATGCCATTTTAAGAGCAGTGAAGGAATTGCGTGATAATGCCAAAAGCATTCAATTACAGAAAGACGAGTACAAAATCAAAAAGAACATTCTGGACCGAAATCTAGATACAATTTCTAACCTTATTAAAAATAGATAATTGTTTGTAAAAGTACATAAGCCATTGAAATTGACGGGCGGGAACAACAAAGGGAGTTCCTTTAACCTGATAGAGTACCTATCCAAAGAAAACAAGGACTTGGAAAGGGACGATATGGATTATGATGGCTTTTTCAATTCGGACCACGATGATATATCTGATAATAAGGCGGTGCAAATCATAGACGGTAACAATCATCGATTATCGGCCAGTGACACCAAATTTTATATGCTCAGTTTCAACCCCTCTTGGGAAGAGCAGAAACATTTGGTTGAAATGGCCAGCAACGGTAGAACCAATATTATTGAAGAGCTCTCCCCTGAAGAAAATCTACAGTTTCGGCAGTATCTAAAAGATTATACCAATGATGCGATGGAACTCTATGCCAATACCTTTTCCAGAAAGGACAAAGAAGGCAACGAGATTATACTGGAGGCGAAGGATTTGAATTATGTGGCCAAGGTGGAATCCAAAAGGGAATACAGCATTTGGGACAAAAACGTAAAGCATAACCTGGCCATCAAGAAGAAGATTGACAAAAAACTGAGACAAAACGAGAGCAGTAAGAACCCGGCTAAGATTATTCTCAACAAACGGGCAGTCAAAGATTTGGAATCACAGTATCTGAGGGACGATAACGGTAAAATCCAAACCGAAAAGGGAAACATCATTTTCCAAGGGACCGAAAAAGGAGGTTGGAACTATCATGTTCATGTGGTCGTTTCAAGAAATACAAAATCCAAATGGTATAAAGGAGAAAAAGTTGTTGACGAGAAAGGGAATTCTATGGTGTCCGATTCCAAGATTATCAGCAAAGCAAGGGGAATGCAGTTAAGCCCTAACGCCAAAGGAACAGGGAAGAGCGAGAAGCACCAATTGAACGATGAGAAAGTTCATGTTGGTTTTCATCAGGAAAAATTTAAAACGGATAGCTCCAGCCTATTCAATGAAAAGTTTGGATATAAGCCAAAGGAGTTTGACCAATACAAGGGAACAACGTACAAAAATGTTTCCCCGCAGAGTAAGCAGCTCATTGCCAGATTGAGCAAAAAGCCGTTGAACAAGGCTAAGGGGGTCGCCATTGGAAAAACGTTGGGCGATGCCGCTATTGCCGAAAGAAAGGCTTTGGCGCTGGTGTCCAATCCAAAGGCCGCCGCCATGATGGAGTTGAAACAAAAAGTAAAAGAAATACTATTGGCCAAGGGGATGGCCGGATAAATGGAGAATTTATATTACATATTGATTGTGGGAGGCCTTTTCTTTATTGGCCTTATCATTCTTATGGTGCGATTTACCAAGAACAGAGTGATGTCCTTTGTAATCGGCTGCCTTCTCTATATGCTAATAGTCTATGCCATTGGATATTACGGGAAACCGTATTTATCCATTGAATTTGAACCTTTTTTTGTCAAATATGGCGCACCTTCATATAGCTTGGCCTTAGTAATTGGGGCTTTGATTGTCTTTACTTCGAAGGATAAGAAAACCGTAAAAAAATCCCACAATTTCATCCCCATTGAATTATCGGTCCAGAACGGTCGTAATATAAAGTTCATGGATCCATTCAATAACTTTTTAGTGTACGCCGGGGCGAATACCGGTAAAACAAAAAGTATTGGGAAACCGTTGCTAAAAGGCTTTGTGGAAAACAAATTCGCAGGAATGATCTACGACCTGAAGGAGTTTGATTATACCAAGGCCGCATATCACTTCATCAAGGAAACCGGTTACGATGGTTCTTTCTATTACGTGAACTTCACTGATATGTCAAGAACCTATCGGTTCAATCCGTTATCAGTGGCCGCGATACCTTCATCCGATGATTTGCCACAGCTGGGCGAAGACTTGATACGGGCGTATTTGCCAGAGGGCCAAAAATTGAACGATTGGGGGCTTGGTGGCCTCGGACTGTTACAAGGACTGATGATACGGTTTAGAAAGGATTATCCACAGTATTGTACTTTGCCACACATCACAAATTTTGCACTTCACAATTCCAACAAACACCTGATATCCTTTTTGGAAAAGGATGCCCAGGCTAAATCATTGGCCGGTGCTTTTTTGGATTCAAAAGATAGCCCGAAGCAGCTTTCAGGGTACAAGAGCTCTTTGACCAACTATATAGGAAAATTGGCCTATAACAAGAACATCTGTTATGTGCTTTCGGGCAATGATTTTGATTTCAATTTACTGGACCCTGAGGATCCTAAACTCTTTGCGATTTCTAATAATTATGCCTTGCGAAATATACTAGGGCCCATCATGGGGATGCTCGTCAAAATATCCAGTAGAAGGTTCACCATGAGTAACAAAGTACCTTTTGTCTACTTCATGGACGAAGCGACCACCTTCAAGATTGACAATTTTGAGGAAATGCCCTCAGAACTACGGGAGTATCTATGTGCGTTTGTCTTTATCACCCAATCCCAGAGCAAAATAAGCGCACTTTATGGAGAGAAAGCACTTAGCTCTATGGAAAGCAACTTTGCGAATGTGTTCTTTGGCAGGACCGGAGATACGGTCGCCCAAAAACGATACGTGCAACAGTTCGACAAGATTGATGAAGTCAAAAAGACTTACAGTAGGTCATCGGGCACACATAGTAGCAGTTCCGGACACTCCCAAAGGGTGGACAAGGTTGCCAAATATGAAACCTCATTTTTCAAACACTTACCAGCAGGGGAGTTTGTGGGTTACGGCAGTAACTCCAATTACAATGAGTTTCATTTAAAACTCGATATGATGCAATTCCCTGAAGAATTGGAATTGCCCATCGTGCGAAGCGTAAACGAATCCGATATTGAAACAAATTATAATGAGATTATCAATACGATCAGAAATCTATATTAACCTTTAAACTATACAATGAAAACAAATCAGAAATTATCAAAAACCGCCTTGTTAACCGCAGTAATGGGACTTTCCACAACTGTAATGCAGGCACAGGACTTTAGGGGAACCATCAACCAAGCAATCAATGATTATTTGATTCCCGTTGTGTTGCTCATTCTGTTGATCGGGGCAATTATTGGATTGACCCGAAACTGGGAAGAAGTCAACAACAGGAACACCCGAAAGGAAGGTTTGATCAATGCGGGAATCATTTTGCTATACGCGGCTTTATTCGCTGGAGTGATAGCGGCTGTAGTCGTTATCGGAGGGAGAATTTCGGTTAATGTCTAAACCATGAAATCTTTCGAGGTCAACAAAAACTTGGAGCGGGAACCCAGGATACAGGGGTTTAAACCCAACTATTACTATTTGCTCTTTGTGCTACAAATTGCATTTGCCTTGGTATTCTTTATTTGGGCTCTTTTTGCTCTGGGAAATCCAACGGCCACAGGGCTTACCACCTATTTTGTGGCAATGGGCATTTCGTTGGCAGCGATACTCTTTATGAGGAAACAGTTCAAGAAGCTATCGAACCAAACTAAATATAGATTTGGGACAAAGCGATCCGTTTTGTCTAATAAGGATATACTCAACCAGATATGATCAAGAGCAGTAGCGCATATTCAATTTTAGGGTTCAGCGGAAACCTCTTTTTATCAAAGGATGGAAGCGTGGGGGCGTGTTTTCTTGTAACGAACCCCGAGCCTTATTCATTGGATATGGTGAAACTGGACCTTCGACATGAATCCTTTGTACGCTCATTCAGGAATATCGATGATGGTATTTATGTCCAGAAACAGGATATTGTCTTGGAAGAGACGTATTCCAGTTCCAAACACTACTTCAGAAACACGTTTTTAACGGAAGCCGAATCGAGACACTTCGATGGAAGAGAGGGAATCAAACATTATTGTCTGCTTTCATTTACCATTACCGAATTGGCCTCGCTGAAGGAAAGCTATGTTGCAAACCCGCTGAAGTACACCGAGAAGTTGACCAAAAAGGATAAGGAACGGTTATCACGATTCTTTGACAAGGTGAAAAGCTCCGTGGGGATTCTGAACAAACTTTATAATACCACGATTTCCGCTTTGGAGGAAAACGAATTGCGCTATTTCTTTCTGAACTATGTGAACGGTTTCCAAAGCGACCAGGGGCTAAGGGATTTGGTCTTTGACAATAAACTGCATATTGGCGATAACCACTATTCGATTTTCTCGATCAGCGATTCTTCCTATTTGCCCGATACCATAACCAATGTTTCGGATGACACGACCATCAATGTTGAAAACCTGAAACTGTACAAAGGTCTGATGGATGATTTCGGGGTACATCTGCCCTTCAACCATATCTACAATCAGGTATTATATTTCCCTGGGCACAAACAATTGAAGGACGAGCTTGAAATGCGTGTGGAACAATACGAGAAAAGCCAATCTTTTTCTACGGCCCTGAAGCGTGAGTTTACCCGCTTGAAAGAAGTGGAAAAAGAGTTGTTGGACAACAATGTTACCCTTTGTAAAAGCCACTTCAATATCATAGCCTGGCATGAGGACACCGATGAGCTCCGAAAACGAAGTGATGCCATAAAGGGGATAT
>JAUIGC010000272.1 GCA_030429835.1 Bacteroidia bacterium | reverse complement strand
TGGTGGTAATCGTTATTGGAGCGGGATCGGCCGTGGTCTCCCATGCGAACGACAGCTTTTTCTGGGTGGTTACCCAGATGAGCGGTATGAACGTGAAAAATGGCTATCGATTATTCAGCTTGGGAAGCGGGATACTTGGTTTTACCGGGGCGTTGGCTGTTTTTGTGTTGTATACGCTGTTTGCTTAACATCCAAAGAAATCGCTCCTTATAAGGGAGAAAACCGCTTTTCTAGAATTCCGGTTTGGACCGATTAGCTTTTTTGAGCGATGCAATCTTCTTGCCTTTCAATCGTTTTTCAGTAGCCGATTTAGAAGGCTTGGTGGCCTTTCTTTTCTTTCGTACGGTCAAGGCAGCTTCCAACAATCCAAAGAATCGTTCTATGACCAAATCCTTGTTCTTGTGCTGACTTCTGGATTCGTCACATTGCAAGAGAATGGTTCCTTCCTTAGAAAGTTTGGAATCCAGCCTTCTTAAAAGGCATTCTTTTTCGGGATTGGAAAGTCCATCAGATGTTTGCAAATCAAAGGTCAGTTCCACCTTGGAAGAAACCTTGTTGGCATGTTGTCCACCGGGGCCACTACTTCGTATGGCCTTAAATTGAAGCTCCCTTAAAATTACTTCTTTGTTCAAAACTGCTTTTGAACAAAGGTAAGATATCCAAGGCTATTGGATTATTTGATAAAAACAGGAATCAACAATAAAGAAAAAACGACGATGGTCAGGATAAGGTGAAATCTTTTCATGGGTATAAAAATTAAAATTTAACCCTTAACGTAAGGAACTAGGGTTTAGTTCATTAACGCCCACACTTTTTTTGAATATTAGATGAAGTGTTCTAGTTTACAGCTATGGTGAAGGTGCCAGCTGCAATCGCTGATTGATTTATTATAAAATCACCTATATTGAATTCTTAAAGCGTTTGAATATAAAAAAAATGGATTGGGATATAATTCCGCTTATCCTTTCTTTAGTATTGATTGTAGCTTCAATAATAATTGTTTACTCTTCTAGTTATGCTTTTTCCTTAAAACACTATTTTGGATTTGGGTGTTTTCTCTTGTCGTTTTATTTCTATTTTAGAAACAGAGTTATATATTTTATAATTTTTGGCCTAACCCTATTAGTAGGGTTATTTGGGTTTATTGATTTCTATTATAGATCATATTTAATTGGATTCGGAAGTTTTGGCATCAATCCTATTTTTTTAATTCTTCTTGTATTTCTTTTTGTGTTTGGATTTTATATTGCTAAAAAAATCGATTCAAGGTGATTTGTTAATAAATTTATACTGAAGGAGCCTGCTGCAATCGCTGATTGATGGTTTCCAAGGATACATTAAGAAACACTTGTTTGCCTTTTTGTATTTCTTGAGACGCATGAAAAAACAAAGTCTCCCCTTCTTCCGTATCTCCCTGTACCAAATAAAAGGCTCCCATAGGGTAGGTTTCTTTCACGTTTACTGGAATCCCTGAGTTCTCCGAAACCCTGAATTCATGGGCATAAACGATGATTTTTCGTTTGGTATTGGCATAGGATTTTAGAATATCTATGGAGATGGAATTGGCTTCTCCAAAGAGCGAGGCGATGTAAAGACTTTTCGGATTTTTATAAATCTCCATGGGACTGCCCTTGGTCAGAACCTTTTTGTCCTTGAGCACCACAAGCCTATCAGCAAAGGGCAGTACATCCTGATAGTCATGTGTGGCAACAATACAGGTAATACCATTTTCCTTGAGATACTTAAATATGTTTCGTCTTAACCTGTTTTTTAAAAAATTGTCAATGTGGCTAAAAGGTTCATCCAAGAGAAGAATTTCCGGCTTTTGGGCCAATACCCTTGCCAGAGCCACACGTTGTTGTTGGCCGCCACTAAGGGTATTTACCTTTCTATTGGCAAATTCCGTAAGCCCAATCATGTCCAAAAGTTCTGAGGTACGCTCCTTAAGCTCTTTGGGATAAAAAACCGACAGATATTGGCTGATGTTCTCTGCCACGGTGATAAATGGCATCAAATCAAAATCTTGGGACAGGTATTTCATAAACGGGGGCCCTGGAACCAAATTGTAGGCAGGACCCAAAACGGGTTCATCTTCCCAGAAAATTTCCCCTTGCTTCAAATCCATCAAACCATAGATTATTTTCAGCAAGGTACTTTTGCCGCAACCGCTTTCCCCAATAATGGCTACGTGTTCCCTACGTTGAATACGAAGGTTGATGTCCTCCAAAACGGAAGCCTTATGGTAGCCAAAGGAAACATTTTCTATTCTAAGCATAAAAAAGTGCTCTACAACGGAATTATAAAAAATCCGTCCCTTATGAAGAACGGATTTTCTGAAATTTTATTGATGATACAAGTCGTTTAATCCTTAAATTCCTTAAGTACGGATTGGTTGGGAAGCTCTTCATACCCCATATTATAGAGGGTGAACCCAAAAATATCCGCATATTGTTCAATGGTCTTGCTCACGGGTGTTCCGGCACCGTGACCTGCATTGGTCTCGATTCGGATTAGGGTCGGATTATCTCCAGCTTGTTTCTCCTGTAATTCCGCCGCGAACTTAAAGCTGTGTGCAGGGACTACACGGTCATCATGGTCACCCGTTGTGACCAAAGTAGCGGGATAGGCTGTTCCTTCCTTTACATTATGTACTGGGGAATATCCCTTTAGATAGTTGAACATTTCCTCGTCGTCCTCAGCCGTACCATAATCATAGGCCCACCCTGCACCGGCCGTAAAGGTATGGTAGCGTAGCATATCCATCACCCCAACGGCAGGCAAGGCTACCTGCATCAAATCTGGTCTTTGGGTCATCGTTGCGCCGACCAACAATCCACCATTGGAACCGCCACGAATGGCCAAGTATTCCTTGGAAGTATATTTGTTCTCAATTAAATATTCCGCTGCGGCGATAAAGTCGTCAAACACATTTTGTTTTTTGGTCTTGATGCCCGCATCGTGCCACTTTTTTCCATATTCGCCACCACCCCTAAGGTTGGGAACGGCATAGACACCCCCTTGTTCCATCCAAACAGCATTTACAATACTGAAAGAAGGGGTAAGGCTGATGTTAAAACCGCCATAACCATATAAGATGGTAGGATTTTTTCCATTTAGTTCGATTCCTTTTTTATAGGTAATGATCATAGGGATTTTGGTGCCGTCCTTTGAAGGATAGAAGACCTGTTTGGATTCATAATCATCGGGATTAAAATCGATATCCGGTTTCCAATACAGCTCATATTCCCCGGTTTCCACATTGTATTTGTAGGAAGAACCGGGAGTATTATAATTGGTAAAGGAAAAATAGAATTCCTTTTCATCCTTTTTGCCTCCAAATCCGCTAGCACTTCCCACTCCGG
>JAUIGC010000271.1 GCA_030429835.1 Bacteroidia bacterium | reverse complement strand
ATTTTGGCAAGTCCCTCCGCAAGCCGACTCAGGTGCGCCTCTTCATAGAAAAAGGCTCCATTTATTTGTGCCATGGCCTCATAGATACCGTCCCCAAAAATAAACCCTCTGTCAAAGACCGAAACTTGGGCTTTTTCAGAGGGTAAAATTTCTCCGTTCAGATAGACTTTATCGGGGTAATTCGACATTGTTTTATTTTGAGGCTACTTGAGTATCGGAATAGGTCACCCTGTAAATGGCATCGCCATAGTCATCCGAAATCAATAAAGACCCATCTTTCATCCATAATAAATCAACGGGCCTACCTGTAACTTTTTGGGTCTCGTCATTCAACCAGCCATCAATAAAGGGCTCCGTACTCTTTACTTCACCATTTTCTATATCAGCCAACATAATTCTATAACCTACCTTTTTACTTCTGTTCCATGAACCATGCTCCGCGATAAACGCTTTTCCATTATAGGTAGAGGGAAACATATTTCCCGTTTTAAATTTAACGGCCAACGGTGCTACATGTGCTCCCAAAGCTTTTGCAGGTGGCACAAAATCCGAACAAGGACGTTGATCTCCGAATTCCGGGTCCTTTACGGTACCCCCATGACAGAATGGATAGCCAAAATGCTGACCAGCCTCGGTAATATGGTTCAATTCACAAGGAGGAATATCATCGCCCAACATATCCCTACCATTGTCCGTAAACCACATTTCGCCCTTATCGTCCCAGGTAAAGCCAACGGAATTACGTACTCCTTTGGCGTAGATTTCCCGATTAGTGCCATCAGGGTCCATTCTGGTAATCGTTGCAAAACGTTCATCTTGCGTAGGATTACAAATGTTGCATGGTGCACCTACGGGTACATATAATTTATCATCGGGTCCAAAAGCAATATATTTCCACCCGTGATGAAATTCCGTTGGGTAATCGTCGTACACCAATTCCTTGTTTAGTGAATCCCCTAACTGACCTTCTATATTAGGATATTTCCATAGACTTCCTACTTGGGCAACATACAGGTCACCTTTCCGCATGGCGATTCCGTTTGGAACTTCCATCGTATCGAGTACCATGACCGTTTCCGCGTTATAGTCGCCATCCTTGTCTTGTATGGCATACACGGTATTCTCGTTTCTTGTACCGACGAAAAGTGTCCCGTTATCTCCCATGGCCATGGAACGTGCACCATCCACTCCCCTAGCATATACCTTTATGTCAAAACCATCAGGTAGGTTAAGATCCAATAGAGCCAAGTCCGTACTATCCATGGGTACTTCCTCTTTGACATCAACGCTTTCCTCCTTCTTGGTTTCCTTACAGGAAAATATGCTAAGTGCCAATGCAGTAGCAAAGGTTATTTTTATAAAGGGTATTTTGTTTTTCATTGTTTTTCAGTTTGCAGCTAAGATACTGAAGCATCCTTACAAATTGAAAAATTTTCATCCATTCCCATTGAACTGGAAAAGGAATTAGCTTTCCGGTAAGGGTTTAAAAACCAAAAGCTAAAAACCTGTATGGATTTTAGCTTTTAGTATCTTTTTTACGAAAGGACTAGACCTTCAAATTGCCTTGTTCACTTAAATCCTTTTTTTCACCCGTCACGGTTCCCACACCCATTTTTATTAGACTAATCAGCATATTGTCCTTAGTATCCCAATAATGGGCATCTTCAGGAATAACTTTTATTGCTGAAATATTTGGGTCGGTCTTACCGTCGAACCAATTGTCATCACTACTTTGATATAAATCATCTACGATAATTTGGTCATCTACGATTTCTGCTTTTCCATATACCGTTAAGAACTCCATAGCCATTGCTTTGGAATAAAAGAGTTGAACTTTTGAATCCTTATTGATGTTCTTGTTGTGGGTACTGTCCTTTCCGCTTAAGAACCAGATATTACCTTTGCTATCCACTTTTTTGGTGCTCATGGGTATAGCATGTAAAGGAAATTTATCCAGTTGTGTAGCCATAAGAGCAAAATCTATAGAAGTTGCAAGCTCTTTTAATTTGGATACCGCATCCGTATTCGAAAGATTCTTTGTTGCCATGTTAATTTTTTTAATTAGTGAATTAATTTTCTACTGATGGTTCATCGGGAATTAATCTAAATCTTCTGTAATAATGTTCTTTTTTGGAACATCCAATTCCAGCAGGGCATTATATACACTATCCATCATGGGTGGTGGCCCGCAGAGGTAAAACTTTTTATCTAGATTCTCAGTATGGCTTTTTATAAATTCCTTGTCTATTGTACCATGGGGAAACTTACTGCTATGTTCATCAGAAAGGATGTTGATAAAATCTTTTCCGAGCCACCTTTCAAAATCTGATTGAAGAATAATATCCCGTTCACGTTGATTACCAAAAATCAATGTATTTCCCTCTAGATTTCCTTTTCGGGCCAAATCCTTAATAATCGCAATAAATGGCGTAACCCCTGCCCCACCGGCCAAGAAAACTCCTGGTCCTTGATAGGAAATTGCTCCCCACGAATCACTTATCAACAATGAATCTCCCTGTTCCAATGTTTGTAATTGGTCGGTAACCCCATCGTGATTTGGATACACTTTAATAGTAAACTGTAAGAAGCCATCATCGGGTAAACTGGTAAAAGTAAAGGGTCGTTTTTCTTCTTTCCATTTAGGTTGATCAATGGACATTTCACAAGCTTGACCGGGGGTAAAATCATATCCCGAAGGTCTGTCCGTTTGTATTTGGAGTACGTTATGTCTTATGAATCCTATATCTTGAATTTTTATTTTATGTGCCATTTAATTTTGTCTTTTTCTGTTTGCTCTATTTTTTTATTTCGATAAATGAAACCCTCATCGAGGGATTTGGTATGGTAAATTAAATACCTTTACCAAAGGAAATGTTTAAGAATCAAGCTATTGACCTGATTTTAAACGTATGAAGATCATCTAGGAAACGGAATCCAAAGCTTTTCCAATCAAGGTCTCACCTTCCAAAATTTCAAACGTTTCGTTGGCACCAGCATCTTCATGTAAGACATGCACCAAGGTTTGGGCAACGTCATCACGGGTAATGGAACCTTGTTCTTCAAAATGTTTTTTTAAGTTGATTTTCCCGGTGCCTTTTTCATTGGTCAATGACCCAGGCCGAACGATCATATACTTTAAATCACTTTGTTTAAGATATTCGTCCGCATTGTGTTTTGCTTGTAAATACTCTTTTAGGTCTTCCGCAGCTTCCGGATTATCAGCTCCCATAGAACTTAGCATCACAAATCTTTTTACGTTTGCTTTTTCGGAAACATCGATTAAGCTTTTAGCGCCCTCTTGATCCACCGCTACCACTTTTTTTCCACCCGATCCGGCGGCAAAAATTACCTTATCAATATTTTTCA
>JAUIGC010000049.1 GCA_030429835.1 Bacteroidia bacterium | reverse complement strand
TTCGAAAGTTCATACCCAGTTAGATAAACCAAATGGTCCTTTCCAACCATGGGCACCCCAACCATTTCATAGTTCAGCATGGCATATATATCAATACCTTCCTCCTTTAGTTTTTTTGCCAAATGTCGGGACCCTAGAAGTCCTTTTTCCTCGGCGCTAAAAAAGGCAAAAATAAGACTTCTCTTATTAGACTTTGTAGTACCGAAATATCTTGCCAACTCCAATAATGTAGAGCTTCCCGAAGCATTATCGTTGGCACCATTGGCAATATCGTCTCCATTCTCTGGCTTAATTATACCCAAGTGGTCATAATGTGCCCCAAGTACTATATATTCATCCTTTAAATTGGGATCATTCCCCTTTAAAATGCCAACCACATTAAATGCGGTACCATCGAAATTTTCCAAGGTGTCCTTATACACTTCAAAATATGGATCTATACCATTGGAACGCAGGTGCTTCTCAATGAAATTGGCTGCCAGTTCAATACCCTCTGTTCCCGAACCCCTACCCTGTAATTCGTCGGATGCTAAATAATCCATAAGACTTGCAATATCCTCAGGGGTTGAAAAACCCTCTTTTACAATAGCCTTGTCCTTAGAAGTACCTTGGGATGACTTACTCTCATTGGCAAACATTCTTCCTTTCAATCCATCCGGACCTTCGGGGTTTAATGTTGTTTCTGTTTGAATCTTTTTAGAACCGCAAGAGATCAGAAGAAGAACCAAAAGAATTTTTAGATAGATTCTCATATATGCTTATTTGAATTATAAAGATAAAAAAAGCATCTCCGAAAAGAGATGCTTTTACTTTGTATTTAAAATAATCTTACATTAGGCCAACATGGTTACCGGATTTTCCACAAAATACCTTAGCGTCTGTAAAAATTGGGCTCCCACAGCACCATCAACTGTCCTATGATCGCATGCCAAAGTAAGTTTCATGGTGTTTCCAACCACTATTTCCCCATTCTTAACAACGGGTTTTTCCACTATGGCACCTACGGATAGGATAGCTGAATTAGGTTGGTTTATAATCGATGTAAATTCCTGTATACCGAACATACCTAAATTGGACACTGTAAAGGTGCTACCCTCCATTTCAGAAGGAGCAATCTTTTTATTTCTTGCCTTACCGGCCAATTCCTTAACAGCAGCTCCTATTTGTGTGAGACCAAGTAAATCCGCATGTTTTATAACAGGCACTACCAATCCTTCATCAACTGCCACTGCAACACCCATATGTATATGCTTGTATTGCTTTGTAGTATCTCCATTCCAAGTAGTATTTACTTGCGGATGTTTTCTTAAGGCCATGGCACATGCCTTTAACACCATATCATTGAAAGATACCTTGGTATCCGGCAAACTGTTTATCTGGGCCCTTGACGCTATGGCATTGTCCATATCCACTTCAATGGTTAGATAAAAGTGTGGTGCTGTAAACTTAGAATTGCCCAAAGCCTTGGCGATAGCCTTACGCATATTAGAATTCTTAGTTTCCTCAACACCTTCTTCTCCAGCAGGAATTGCCATGGACACCGCAGGTGAACTTGCGGGACTTTCAACTTTTGCTGAATCTGGAGCAGTTTTGGGAGCTTCAGACGGTTTAAAGTTTTCAATATCCTTCTTAATGATTCTTCCATTATCTCCGGAACCTGAAACCTTGGATAAGTCTATGCCCTTATCCTCTGCAATTTTTTTGGCCAAAGGCGATGCAAAAATCCGATTTCCATCAGATGTTACTGGAGTCGAAGCTTCGCTGGAGACCTCTTTTTTATCTGAAGTTTTAGATTTTTCTTCCTTCTTTTCTTCAGCCTTAGCGCTCTTCTTGGCCCCAGGTTTCGCATTGAGAACAGCATCCACATCGGTTCCTTCTGGTCCTATAACAGCAAGGACGGAGTCTACAGGTGCGGATTCCCCTTCTTGAATACCTATATGAAGTAATTTACCGGAATAGAAAGACTCAAATTCCATGGTCGCTTTGTCCGTTTCGATTTCGGCCAAAATATCTCCTTCCTCGACATCATCACCAACTTTTTTCAACCAACTGGCTACCGTACCTTCCTCCATAGTATCGCTAAGACGGGGCATCTTCACTATTTCAACCCCATCTGGAATATCTCCACTTGAGGCCTCTTCCGGCTCACCCTCTTCATCACTGGAAGAATCATCTGTTGTTTCGTCAGCTTTATCAGAAGTGGTTTCCTCCTTATTTTCTTTACCGCTATCACCGTTCAATAGTCCGGAAATATCCTCTCCTTCCTCCCCAATGATAGCCAATAAACTATCTACGGGAGCACCATCGCCCTCTTCAATACCTATATGAAGCAAGGTCCCTTCATGAAATGACTCAAACTCCATGGTTGCCTTATCCGTTTCAATCTCGGCCAATATATCCCCTTCTTCTACTTTGTCTCCTACCTTTTTCAACCACTTAGCCACGGTACCTTCTTCCATGGTATCGCTTAGTCGCGGCATATTAATTACTTCTGCCATTTAATTACAATTTATGTTGAACGAATGGAAAATCCTCTTGTTCGTATACCATATCGTACAATTGCTGTACTGGAGGGTAATCAGATTTTTCAGCAAATTCCTCACATTCCTTGACCAAATCCTTAACCCTTTTATCTATTTTCTTTATTTCCTCGTCAGTTGCGTATTTTTTCTCTTTTATTATATCCAGAACTTGAGTAATCGGATCTATCTTTTTGTACTCTTCAACTTCCTCCTTGGTCCTATAGTGTTGTGCATCTGACATGGAATGTCCTCTATATCTGTAGGTTTTCATCTCCAAGAAAGTAGGACCACCACCGGAACGCGCTCTTTCTATGGCCTTGCTCATTTCTTGGGCCACAGTAACGGGATTCATTCCATCTACAGGTCCACAAGGCATTTCATATCCTAAACCTAACTTCCAGATATCCGTTGAAAACGAAGTTCTTGCTACGGAAGTCCCCATGGCGTACCCGTTGTTTTCACAAATAAAAACTACAGGTAGTTGCCACAACATGGCCAAGTTAAAAGTTTCATGAAGAGATCCCTGTCTCACGGCACCATCACCCATATAACAAAGGGTAACGGCATCACTACCGTGATATTTGTCTCCAAAGGCCATTCCTGCCCCCAATGGAATCTGTCCTCCTACGATACCATGGCCTCCATGAAAACGATGTTCTTTGGAAAATATGTGCATGGACCCCCCCATACCTTTGGAGGTTCCTGTAACTTTACCATATAATTCTGCCATCACCTTTCTGGGGTCCACACCCATTCCTATGGGCTGAACATGATTTCTATAGGCAGTGATCATTCTGTCCTTGGTCAAATCCATTGCATGCAATGCACCAGCCAAAACAGCCTCTTGACCATTGTACAAATGAAGAAAACCTCTTACCTTTTGTTGGATATACACAGCAGCTAGCTTGTCCTCAAACTTGCGCCAAAACAACATGTCCTCGTACCATTTCAAATAAGTTTCCTTGGTGATTTTTTCCATCGATTTTTAAAATTTAATACAAATTAAACGGAATCAAAAGCAATGTTCAAGAAGTACATCACAAGAGAACAAAAATACACATATAAATGAATGGATGAAAATAATAGAAACAAAAGCAAGAAGAAATTATACCCTTAACAAAAAATAGAAATCCAGTGTTTTTTTGGAGAAATGAATCGGTATCCTATTTTAAATAGGAATTATTGAAACCCAATGGTAAAATATCAGCGATGGAGCTACATTCAATAATTTTTCCACTGGCACCCATCATTAGTATCCTAATGGGTGATTTTTGTTTGTACTCATATTCAAAAATAGCCTGCCTACAATTTCCACAGGGGGCAGCTGGCTCCAATACTTCATAATTAGGGGAATAGATAGATATGGCCAGGGTATTCATGGGTACATCCGGAAATTTTGCCCCTGCGTAAAAAACCGCCACTCTTTCTGCACAAAGTCCGGATGGGTAAGAGGCATTCTCCTGATTGCTTCCCATAACAATCTCTCCGTTCTCCAGTTTTAGAGCAGCGCCCACCTGAAAGTTAGAATAGGGAGCATAGGCATTTGCCCTAGCTTCTATAGATTTTTTCAATAAATTCCTATCCCTTTCTTGCAGTTCCTCAAGTGATTCATAAACAATAATATCAAAACTGATTTTTTTCCTATTAGCCATATGGTCATATTAAACCGTGAAGATACAAAACAAAAAAGCCCGCTAATTGCGGGCCCCTGTATATTTGAAAAGTTTCTTAATCGTTATAATATTCTTCTCCCAAACTAAAAGTAAGTCCAAAACGCAATGTATTCTCCAGTGGATTTCTTACCTGGGATGTTGAGAACAAGTAGGACAGATCAATTTGTGCCGATTTGAACTTGAATCCAGCCCCAAGGGTAAAAAACTTTCTAGACCCTTTTAATTCGCTTTCATTAAAATATCCTGTCCTCACCATAAAGGCATCCTGATAAACATATTCAGCTCCCAAGGCCCAGGTAAACTCCTTCAATTCCTCGCTAAAGCCATCAGGGGCATCTCCAAAAGAACCAAAGATACCGCTAAAGCCACTCTCATTCTGGTAAATATCATTATCCGCAGAATCAATTACCCCATCACCGTTTTGATCCTTAGGTGTGGGAACTAAAAGCTTATTGAATTCGGAAGTAATTCCGATAACATTGTCTTGGTCTAAAATGAAATCAAAACCAACTCCAAACTTTAGGTTACTAGGTAAAAAGTTTTCCTGTCCTCCTTCATCATATTGCATTTTTCCACCAATATTGGATATATTAAAGCCCGCCCTCCAGCGACCGTCGAAGCTATTATAGGCGATTTCCCTTGAACGGTAAAAACCGGCCACATCTACGGCGAAGGAACTTGCCGCTTGGGAATCAACAGATCCACTTTGCTGTGGAAGCCTTAAGTTTGAACGTATATATCTACCTGCAACCGCCATGGAAAAGGTTGGACTCAATTTTAAGGAGTAAGATCCGTCCAGAGCCAATTCATTAGGCTTTGCCAGTGTACCGGGGTCATTGGCAAATTGACGCAATTCAATTTCACCTAAGGTAAAATATCGTAGACTTACGGCAAAAGCACTTTGTTCGTTTATTTTATTATAATAACTACCGTTAAGAAGGGAAATATCCGTTATGATACTTTCCAAATAGGGCGTATAGCTTAACCCTATTCCCATTTTTCGCTCCGCGAAGGCAAATTTTGCCGGGTTCCATTGCTGGGAAAAGGCATCCGTGGAGGTAGCTACCCCCATATCACCCATACCTGCGGAACGAGCGTCGGCAGCAATTGTTAAAAATGGAACCGCAGTGGTAATTACCCTTTGGTCTTCCTGTGCATTGGCTTTCACCAATAACATTAGCATTAAAATAAATGTGATTTTTTTCATTAATTCAATAGTTGACATAAAGTGGCCCAAATTAATATTTCAAATTCTTATTTCCCTTATATTTTATATGTAAACGCTATTTTCAACGTTATCTTGCACTATCCTATTATATTTTTGCTTTTTTTTAAACGCATCCGAATAGGGGCTTTATAATTATCATTTTTAGTTGGGCCACGAATATACTATATCCACAATTGGTTCGTTATTCCTGTTAGAAAAGAATTTTATTGAAAATATTTTAGCACTAGAATGGCCAAAAATATTTTAATCCATAAAATATAATAATCAAATCATCGTTTTAACCAGCAAAAGCGATAAAACTTAATTAAAATCCAAATCAAATTAGACTAGCGAACTATTAGTTTAAACAGATTGAACTCAAGTCCTAATTATGAAAAAACAGTTTATTAAAGTTGTACTCTCATGCACCGTAATTGCGGGAGGTTTTACAGTTACCAGCTGTTCCAAATCAACATCCTCCAAAAATGTATCCAGAGCTACAGGTTGGAAGATAAATGAAAAGGAAGGCGGTTTTCAATATAATACCGATTTCAAGGAACAGGAAACAGCTCCCGGACTGGTATTTGTTGAAGGTGGAACCTTTACCAAAGGAAAGGTACAGGATGATGTGATGCATGATTGGAACAACACCCCAACTTCACAGCATGTTCAATCCTTTTATATGGATGAGACCGAGGTAACCAACGTAATGTACCTAGAGTATTTGGATTATCTTAAAAGTGTTTACCCGCCGGAGAATCCTAAATATGCCAACATCTATAAAGGAGCTCTACCGGACACCTTGGTATGGAGAAACAGATTAGGATTCAATGAAACAATGACAAACAACTACTTAAGACACCCTGCTTATGCAGAATATCCCGTAGTTGGAGTTAACTGGATTCAAGCAACTCAATTTGCCGAGTGGAGAACGGATCGCGTAAACGAAGCCATGTTGGAAAGAGAAGGTTATCTGGCCAAAGATGCCAAATATCAAGCGCTCAATGGTGAAGTTGCCGGTACCTTTAGTACAGAAGCTTATTTGAACAGACCTGAATCTGTTTACAATGGTCAAATTGATTCCCTACAGGGAAAAATGAAAAAAGATAGTGTTTCCACTTTTGCCAAAAGAAGTAGCGGTATTATCATGCCCGAATATAGACTTCCTACCGAAACCGAATGGGAATATGCAGCACAAGCACAAGTTGGACAAAGAGAATACAACAACTATAGAGGTCGAAAAAAATATCCTTGGGAAGGTGATTATACCAGAAACGGACAAAGAGTCGGTCGAGGTGACCAGTTGGCGAACTTTAAGCAAGGTAAAGGTGATTACGGTGGAATTGCCGGATGGTCCGATGATGGGGCAGATATTACTGCCGAAGTAATGTCCTACAAGCCAAACGATTTAGGACTATATGATATGGCAGGTAACGTTGCCGAGTGGGTAGCTGATGTGTACAGACCAATAGTAGACGATGAGATAAGCGATTTTAACTATTATAGAGGTAATATTTACATGAAAACTGCTATTGGAGAAGACGGAAAAGTAAATATCTTAAGGGATTCTATAGTATATGATACCCTACCAAATGGAAAAGTTGTTGCCGTCAACCTGCCTGGTGAAATAAAAATGGTACCAGTTGATGAGGAAGAGACTTATTTAAGGACTAATTTCTCATCTAGTGATAACAGAGGCTATAGGGACGGTGATCCAGGTTCATCCAGGTTCTTTGATAGATTTAGTGATGAGGAAGAGACTGAAAAACAGACCATGTACAATTCTCCGAAACACAAGGTTGAGAGAGACTCTGCTGGTAATCTTATTAGGCAGTATGACCAATCCAACGACAGAACCTCTTTGATTAATGACGAGGTTAGGGTATACAAAGGTGGTTCATGGAGAGATAGGGCCTACTGGTTAGACCCGGCCCAAAGAAGGTATTTGCCCCAATACATGGCAACGGATTATATTGGTTTTAGGTGTGCCATGTCTAGAGTGGGATCCAAATCCAAAACTAAAAACAAAACAGTGAGAGGCAAAAAAGCCAAATAAAAGTTTTGATTTCCTTACGAATATGAAAGCCCTTTTTTAAAGGGCTTTTTTTTATCTTCGATTTCATGAAAATAAATGAACTTCACCAAGTCTTTCTGAAATGTTCCTGCGTCTGCACCGATACCCGAAAAATCAAGTCCGGAGACCTCTTCTTTGCATTGAAGGGCGATAATTTCAATGGAAATGAGTATGCTGAAGAAGCTTTGGCAAAAGGAGCTGCCTACGCCGTAATTGATGAGGAAAAATATTCAGGAAATCAAAAAATATTAGTTGAAGATGTATTAAAAACACTTCAGGAACTTGCGAATTACCACCGAAGAAATAGCTCGGCCAAAATTATCGGATTGACAGGAAGTAATGGAAAAACCACTACTAAGGAATTGATTAATTCCGTGCTCTCCCAAAAATATAGGACGGTAGCCACTTCTGGCAACCTCAACAATCATATAGGGGTGCCACTAACATTACTTTCCATTAAAGAGAATATAGAAATTGCCATCGTGGAGATGGGAGCCAATCATCAAAAGGAAATAGCTTTTCTTTGTTCCATAGCGGAACCGGACTTTGGATATATAACCAATTTTGGAAAGGCACATTTGGAAGGTTTTGGGGGTGTAGAAGGCGTTATTAAGGGGAAAAGCGAACTCTATGATTTTTTAATGGCCCACGATAAAGGTATTTTTATGAATGCAGATGACCCTATACAGAAAGAAAAACTAGGGGGTTATATCAAAAAATATGGTTTCAGCACTTCAGATCAAGCATTCTATCCTATTCATTTAATCTCGGTAAATCCCTTTGTGAGTATACAAGTAGAGGATGTCACCATGCAGTCAAACCTTATTGGTGAATACAATTTCACTAACTGTTGCGCTGCGATCATCATGGGAAAATATTTTAATGTAGAGCTAAAAAATATAAAAGCAGGCATAGAAGGCTATATTCCTTCAAACAATCGATCTCAGATTATTGAAAAAAACGGCCTGAAAATCATTTTAGATGCTTACAACGCTAACCCCACAAGTATGTCGGCCGCTCTTCAAAATTTTGCGAAGATGTCCGGACGTAACAAAATACTTTTTTTAGGCGATATGTTCGAGCTTGGGGTAAGCGCACATGACGAACATCAGAAAATAGCTGATTTGGCCAAAGAATTGCATTTCAATAACGTATTTCTGATTGGCAAAAATTTCTTCGAAGTGAAAAGTGGATTTAAGAAAATGAAGACATTTGACCAGTTGAAACCAAACCTTGAATCATTGGAACTCCCAAAATCAACAATACTAATTAAGGGTTCTAGAGGAATGGCTCTGGAAAGAATATTGGAGCTAATCTAAAATCAAATTTTGCCGCAATGATGGATTAAAAAAGTGGGATATACTGGATTCGAACCAGTGACCTCTGCCCTGTCAAGGCAGCGCTCTAAACCAACTGAGCTAATATCCCATTTTGGAGGGCTAAGGTAATACTAAATTTTAGTTCGTTAAAAAGAATGTAATTCAAATTGGCAAGTTCCATTTCCAATACACCAAAAAGTCCAGTGTACTTCTTCTTATAAAATGATTCTTTTTCAAAAAAAGATGTACATTTAAGGAAGAACGTCGATACCTATCTAGATGAATTTCAAGTATTTTGGACTCCTTGTTTCTGTCTTTTTACTTTCTGGCTGCAAGTATAATGTACCGGAAGAACTGGAAATGGCATATTTAGATCTACCTCGCGATATTGACTTTAATTACCACGTAAAACCCATTTTATCCGATCGCTGTTATGCGTGCCACGGACCGGATGAAAATACCAGAAAAGCAGGATTGCGATTGGATATTGAGGAATTTGCCTTTAAAATGCTCGAATCAGGTAATAGGGCCTTAGTAAAAGGAAATCCAGAAGATAGTGAGTGTATACAACGAATTCTAAGCAATGACCCAGAACTTCAAATGCCGCCGCCGGAATCTAACCTATCCCTGACCAAAACGGAGAAAGCCATTTTAATCAAGTGGGTGGAACAAGGGGCCAATTGGAGTAATCACTGGGCCTTCCTAAAACCCAAAATACAATACAATCCCGAACCTGTAAACAGCGATTGGCTGTACCATAATGAAATAGATGGGTTTGTTCAGAAAAAATTGAAAACGAAAAATTTCGTCCCATCACCAGAAGCTGATAAGGAAAAATTAATTCGAAGGGTAACCATGGATTTAACGGGCTTACCTCCTACCATTAAGGAAATAGATAATTTTTTAAAGGATACCAGCGATGATGCCTATGAAAAAGTAGTGGACAGATTACTCCAGACCGATGCCCATGCAGAAAGATTGGCATTGGATTGGTTAGACCTTGCAAGATATGCGGATTCACACGGACTTCATGCTGATGGGGCCCGTTTAATGTGGCCATGGCGGGATTGGGTCATAAAGGCTTTCAAGGATAATATGGCTTATGACGAATTTGTTACCTGGCAATTGGCGGGAGACCTCTTTCCCAATGCAACAAGAGATCAAAAACTTGCCACCGCATTTAACAGGAACCACCCGATGACCGCCGAGGGCGGAGCCATTGAGGAAGAATTTAGACTGAACTATGTTTTCGACCGTACTGAAACCGTTGCAACGGCCTTCATGGGCCTCACGGTAGCTTGTGCAAGATGCCATGATCATAAATTCGATCCAATTAGTCAAAAGGATTACTTTCAAATGGCGGCATTCTTTAATAACGTCAAGGAATTAGGTATGACAGGTGACGATGGTAATTATGGCCCAATGCTCACCCTACCGGACAAAAAAACGGAAGACAGGTTGAACGACCTTCAAAAAAAGATTGCCAACAAAGAAAAAGAACTCGCCCTCACTAAAAATGAACTGGCCCAAATCGAAGACTATATTAAAAAATTACCTAATTCTTTTACCGAAACGGGAAAGTTGGACTACTATCCTTTGGACAAGCTTACCATAAATAGTAAGGGTTACATCGCCGACCAAAATAAAAAGGCCACTACAAAGGAGGCTCCTAAAGTGGTGCAGGGTATAAAAGGCAATGCCTTTCTCTTTAACGGGGAATATGACGATTTAAACCTTCATAATATTCCAAACTTTGAATGGACCGATGCCTTTTCGGGAAGTTTATGGATCAATACCACCAAAAGGGATTCCGCAAAAACCCAAACCATTATAGGTACTTCTGGTGACAAAAATAATTTTTGGCGCGGTTGGGATTTTTATTTGGATAATTGCAATCATCTAAATGCACGTCTAATACACTCCCTTCCGCATAATTATATTCACGTTAGAACAAAGGATTCCATAAAGATAAATGAATGGAACCATGTAGCATTTACCTACGAAGGGTCTTCAAAAGCAAAAGACCTACACCTTTTCATCAATGGGGAAGAGGCAACTTCAGAAATTGTTTTCGATAATTTGTACAAAAGCATTAAGACCATTAGAAGCGGGGATCATTCCGATTACCATGCTCCGGTCAAAGTGGCCAAAAGTTATAGAGGTTTTACAGGCGAGAATGGAATATTTCTGGGCAAAATCGATGAGATTCGATTATTTGACAGAAGCCTGACCCCACATGAAATAAAAAAACTGGCAACGCTCCAAAACGAAACAAATGACCAACCCATAGACGAGGCATTTTGGGTACAACAATCCAAAGAGGTCCAACACTTGGAAAAGGAAATAAAAACCTTACGATCTGATTGGCTAACGACCATGGAACCTGTTATGGAGGTTATGGTTATGGAAGAAATGCCGACGAAAAGAAAGGCCTATTTATATGATCGTGGAAACTATGATCAACCATCCATTGAGGTCAAGGCGAATACGTTATCCATATTACCTGAATTTCCCGATGACCTACCAAAAAATCGATTGGGCCTATCAAAATGGCTATTTTCAAAAGACAACCCATTAACAGCAAGGGTTACGGTCAATAGATATTGGCAATTGCTTTTTGGGAAAGGCTTGGTAGACACACCTTCGGATTTTGGTGTTCAAGGATCGCTACCTACCCATCCGGAGTTATTGGATTGGTTGGCGGCCTCTCTTATGGACAGTAATTGGAACATTAGGGAATTATTAAAAAAAATAGTCATGTCACATACCTATAGGCAATCTTCCAAGGTGTCTGAGGAACTTTGGCAAAAAGATCCTGAAAATTTCTATTTGGCACGAAGCAATACCTATAGGTTACCTGCGGAAATAATACGGGACAATGCATTGGCGGCAAGTGGCCTATTGGTAGAAACTGTTGGTGGGAAAAGTGTGAAACCCTATCAACCGGCAGACCTTTGGATTGAAAAAACCAGCTTTTCCCATGAACTCATGAGGTATAAAGAATCTAGAGGTGATAGTCTTTACCGCAGGAGCCTGTATACGTTCGTGAGACGTACGCAACCCCATCCGGCCATGATAGCCTTTGATGCGCCCTCTAGGGAAGTTTGTACCATATCCAGGGAGAATACAAATACACCCCTGCAGGCACTTGTATTGTTGAATGACAAACAGTTTGTTGAAGCGTCCAGGGTACTGGCGGAAAAGATTCAAAAGGAAGGCGGCGATACCTTGGAAAATCAAATAACCCATGCCTTTAGGTTAGCAACGAGCAGAAGGCCAAAAAAAGCCGAATTACAACTATTAGTGGAACTTTATGACCGACAAAAAAATTGGTTCCAAAAAAATCCAGAGGAAGTAACACAATTATTATCCGTAGGGGAAAAAATTGTAGATAATTCCCTAGACAAAACAAAAACGGCTGCCTTGACCATGGTAACCAACACTTTATTGAACCATGATGAGACATATACCAAAAGATAATCCTAGTACCTATGTGCAACAACCATAACAAAAATTATACAAGAAGGGATTTTTTGACCAAGACATCACTGGGAATGGGAGCACTTAGCCTTGGATCCCTTATTGATTCATCCTTACTTTTTGGAAATGCCCCAAAAACTATACAAAAAGAATTGGCTAATGGGGGTGGGGTTTTGGGACAGCCTCATTTTGCCCCTAAGGCCAAGAGGGTTATTTATTTGTTTCAGAGCGGTGCCCCCTCACAGCTGGATTTATTTGATTACAAACCGCTTTTGAACAAAATGCAGGGTCAGGACTTGCCAGAAAGTGTACACGGTGGGCAGCGATTGACCGGAATGACGTCCGGCCAGGCCTCATTGCCATTGGCCGGTACCCTATCATCATTCAATCAGTTTGGGGAAAGTGGTGCATGGATGACCAATTTAATGCCACATACCGCTAAAATAGTGGATGATCTGTGCTTCATCAAATCCATGTATACGGAAGCTATCAATCACGATCCAGCGATTACTTTTATGCAAACCGGTTCACAATTACCGGGCAGACCTTCCATGGGCTCTTGGCTTAGCTATGGCCTTGGTACGGACAACAAAAACCTTCCAGAATTTGTTGTTCTTGTAACCAAAGGAAAAACCGGAGGCCAACCCTTATATTCCAGATTATGGGGAAATGGATTTCTACCTTCACAGCACCAAGGTGTACAATTCAGGGCAGGGAAAGACCCCGTACTATACTTGACAAATCCACCCGGAGTCGACCCCCAAGGAAGACGGGAACAATTGGATTATTTACAAAAGTTGGAGCAATTGAATCACAGTGATATTGGAGATCCAGAAATATTGGCTAGAATGGCTCAATATGAAATGGCCTTCAGAATGCAAACCTCAGTTCCTGAAATCATGGACACTTCTGACGAACCTGATTATATTTATTCCATGTACGGCGAAGACAGTAAAATCCCCGGTACTTTTGCTGCCAATGCCCTATTGGCAAGAAGGTTGGCCGAAAGGGACGTGAAATTCATACAATTGTACCACCAAGGATGGGACCAACACGGAAATTTGCCCAGTGCCTTGCAAAGACAGTGTAAGGATACCGATCAGGCCACTGCCGCACTTATTACCGACTTAAAACAAAGGGGAATGCTTGAGGACACCTTGGTCATCTGGGGTGGGGAATTTGGACGGACCAATTACTCCCAAGGTCAGCTCACTGCAACCAACTTTGGCAGGGACCATCATGGAAAATGTTTTACTATTTTTATGGCAGGTGCCGGAATAAAAGGCGGAATGACTTTGGGCGCTACGGACGATTTTGGTTTTAATATCACGCAACGGCCTGTTCATATCCATGATTTTCAAGCTACGGTAATGCACTTGTTGGGAATAGACCATGAACGCCTGACATTTAAATTTCAGGGAAGAAGGTACCGCCTAACGGACGTTCATGGAAAGGTTGTTAAGGAAATTTTGGCTTAAAAAATCGGGATATGGGAAACAAAAGAAGAAATTTTATTAAAAATACCCTTGCCGCCACTGCGGCAAGTATAATTGTACCAAAGGAAACTTTCGGCATTATGAAATCTAAAAAATATATGGACGGAGTTGTTGGACATGGTGATTTTAAATATCAAGTGGATAAGGAGTGGGGCGTTCAAGATCCCGCCAAAATCCCGGTAAATGATTGCCATGAAATGGTTTTGGATAGTCAGGGCAGGATATTGATGACAACCACAGGTTCGAATAACGACAATATTATTGTTTATGATAAAACGGGAAAGGTATTAAAATCATGGGGAAGAGAATTCCCGGGGGCCCATGGCCTTTCGATTGCCGGGGAAGGAAGTGACCAATTCCTATTCATAACCGATCCGGAAACCCATAAAGTTCATAAAACAACATTGGACGGCAAGACGATAATGACCCTTGGAAGACCTAGGGAAATATCCGGATACCAAAGTGATGATCAGTTTAAACCTACTGAAACGGCCATTTTACCCAATGGAGAATTCTATGTTGCCGATGGATATGGGGAAAACTACATTATACATTACAATGAAAAAGGGGAGTATTTAAATCATTTTGGAGGAAGCGGTAATGGTTCTGACCAGTTTAATTGTTGCCACGGAATCACCCTTGATACCAGGGACAACTCCAACTCCACCCTTTTGATCACGTCGAGGGCCAGCCAGGAATTCAAAAGATTTTCTTTGGATGGAAAATATCTGGAGACAATCAAATTACCCGGATGCTCTATATGTAGACCGGTTATTCATGGCGATAATATCTACTTTGCAGTCATCGTGACCAAAACATGGGATTCCTGGGACGGTATGCTGGCGGTATTGGACGCTGAAAACAAGGTAGTCTCCTTTCCTGGCGGTAATGCTCCCCAATACACGAACAATGTGCTGGTGGAACCCCAGTATGATGGTACTACTTTTAGAAATCCGCACGATGTTCTAATCGATGGGGACGGCAATCTATATGTTCCGCAATGGGCATCGGGAAAAACGTATCCCATTAAACTTAATAGGGTATAAACCCCAATTACAAAATGACGCTTTTCTTTGCTTCAGACTTCACCTATTTTCTGGGTAGGTTTCACCCTGTTTTGGTTCACCTGCCCATTGGATTTTTGTTACTCGCCATTTTAATGGAATGGTACCAACGACTCAAAGGAAGGAATCTTGGTCATTTAATTGGTTATGCCTGGTTATTGGGAAGTTTTGGAGGTTTGGCATCCATCATTTCTGGATGGTGGTTGAGCGATAGCGGATTATATCTGGAAAATGATTTGTTTTTTCACCGATGGTTGGGGGTTTCCTTGGTAGTACTCGCATTTACGGGATGGTGGCTAAAAAAAGACTGGAAACGTTATTCGGTTGGAATTCAGAACACAATAAACATACTTGTCCTTTTGTTAATATTCGTTGAAGGACACTTGGGAGGCACCCTGACCCACGGTCCGGATTACCTTTTGGAATATGCTCCATCCTTCATTAAAAATAAATTAGGGAAAAAGGAGGAAGTCGTTAAAACCGATTTCACCAAACAGGATTCGATTTTCGTTTACAAGGATTTAATTGAACCTATATTTATAGAAAAGTGTTTGGCATGCCACAATTCCGACGAAAAAAGGGGGCTCCTGAATATGGAACACCCAGATTCACTGCTGTTGGGAGGGGAAAACGGGCCTGCTCTAATTGCTGGAAATGCTTCTGAAAGTGAACTTTTTAACAGGGTTACTTTATCCCAAAAAAGCCAAAAATATATGCCTCCTGTAGGTGAGCCTCTCACCTATTCGGAAATTCGATTACTTGATTGGTGGATAGCCAATGGTGCCGATTTTAATATGAAAATTGAAGAAGGAGAAGCTTTGGCACCTATAAAATTGGTCTTAGCAAAAACATACGGAATCGATACGACCCCAAGACCATGGTACGAATTGGTAAAAATCAATCCGGCGGATTCGGTACTAATAACGAAGCTCATTGATTTAGGATTTTCTGTGAAAAAACTTGGGGAAGAGAATAACCTGTTGGATATAAAATACAACAACCAAAGTCTGACGGAGGAAAAAATCAAGTCCTTAATTGACGTGGCCAATCATATTACGTGGCTCTCATTGGCAAAAAGTAATATTACCGATGACCAACTCAACTATATTTCCAAATTCCCGAATCTCACAAGGCTAGAATTGGAAAGAACGCAACTTACCGATGCGGGAATAAAACAACTTTCATCCCTAAAGCATTTAGAAAGTATTAATCTGTATGGATCTAAGGTTTCTGAAAACTGTCTGGAAGACCTGTCCAAAATTCCAAGCTTAAAACGAATATACCTATGGAATACCAATGTTGACAAAAACATAGCTCAGGAATTTCTTTTGAGAAACCCCCAAATAGAAATAATTTTCTAAAAAATCAGTAAGTAGTAACTTTTATAAATTCATTCATCCAAAAATAAAAAACCCGCACTAAAAAGTACGGGTTTTATTAATTTGTGGGCCCTACTGGATTCGAACCAGTGACCCCCTGCTTGTAAGGCAGGTGCTCTGAACCAACTGAGCTAAGAGCCCCAAAAGGAGTGCAAATATAGAATAGTTTCTTTTTACACCAAAAGAAAAAAATAAAAATTTTAAAGAACTTCGGCAACCACAAAAGTACTGCCTCCCACAAAAATCAAATCTGATTTTTTAGCGGCTTGTTTTGCAGCGTTATAGGCCTTTGAAACGTCCTCAAAAACTTGGCCATTCAAATTATGTTCCTTGGCCTTTTTCATTAATATGTCAGCCGGTAAACCCCGTGAAATATTTGGCTTACAAAAGTAATACGCGGCATGGACTGGAAACATAGGAAGTATCGATTTTAAATCTTTTTCCTTTACAAAACCCAACACGATATGCAAAGTATTATACGTTTCATACTCCAATTGCTCCAACACCAATAACAAGCCCTCTTTGTTATGTGCCGTATCACAGATAATATTTGGTTCCTCGCCCAACTGCTGCCAGCGACCCAATAGGCCTGTATTTTCCACGACATTCTTCAATCCGTCTACAATATTATTCCTTTTTATAGTAAAAGCCGATAGCTCATTAATTACCGCCAAAACACCATTTATGTTTCTGGTTTGGTATTTGCCTTTTAACGATGACTGAAAAGTCTCGAATTGCTTTTGGTCTGCATATATTAATTTGGCATTTTTTTCTCTGGCCACCTGCTCAAAAACCGGAGCGGTCTCATCTTGATATTCACTAATTACCACAGGCGTATTGAATTTTATTATTCCTGCCTTCTCAAAAGCTATTTTGGGCAGAGTATCTCCCAACATATCCACGTGATCGAAACCAATATTCGTAATCAATGAAATTACGGGAGAAATAATGTTCGTAGAGTCCAATCGACCTCCAAGACCCACCTCGACCACCGCCACATCCACCTGTTCAACAGAAAAATATTGAAAAGCCATCCCTACGGTCATTTCAAAGAAAGACAAATGTCGGTTTTCAAAAAAATCCCTATTATCGGAAATAAATTCTACCACAAAGCTCTTCGAGACCGGTTTTCCGTTAATTCTGATTCTTTCCCTAAAGTCCTTAAGGTGTGGTGATGTGTAGAGCCCTACTTTATATCCTGCCTCCTGAAGAATGGATGCAATCATGTGGCTACTGGATCCTTTACCATTGGTCCCAGCTACATGGATACTCTTAAAATTCTTGTGTGGATTACCCAGATATTCTGAAAACTCCAGAATACCATCCAATTTGTTGTTAAATGCAATCTTACCCTTTTGCTGATACATTGGAAGTTGTGCGAACATCCAATCCAAGGTTTCCTGATAGGTCACTCCCCTAATTTGAAATTTACGACTACAAACCCAATTTGTTGACTTGGGGCATTGGAATCCAAGTTCCACTTATGCATGAAGGCTGTCTTTCTTGCAGGTTCCAAAAGACACGGATTATTATTGGTAGTACCTCGAACACCAGGAGTAGCGCTTATAACCTTTCCACTTCTGTCTACCACAATTTTCACTACTACACGTCCTGATTCATTACATTCTTGAGGCACTTTTCCTTTATTGACCAAAGACCTTCCGTTTAATCCATAACCTCCCGTTCCACTACCAGAGCCTGGACTACCATAGTAACTAGTGGCATAGGGGTCACCATCGGGACTTCCTTTATCTCCCGCCCTACTATCATCGCCTTCGCTACCGGAAGCTGTACCATCCGACTTGTTTAAGCCGCCCATAAGCTCATCCAATTTTTTCTTTTTGGCTTCTTGCTCCTGTCGGGCTTGTTCCTCTGCTTCCCTCTTTTGTTGGGCTATACGTTCGGCTTCTGCCTTTGCTTTTTGCTCAGCTTCCTGTGCTTTTCTTTTTTGCTCGGCAGCCGCAGCATCGGCCTTTCTCTTTGTTTCTTGGGCCTGCTTAATCCTGATGGATTCCTCGTCCTCTTGGGTGAGAACCTTTTCAGATGGAGCTTCCTTAACTTCTTCCTGTACTTTTTCCTCGATTTCTTCTACAGCTTCCGAAACTTCCTGCTTAGTCGGTTCAACCGGTGGAGTTTCCAAGGGTTCTGATCGTACGCGTTCCTTTGGCTGTACTCTTCCACTACCAAAGTCAGTGGTGCCAAAATTAACCGATATCCCGTTTTCTATTGGCGGATCCATATAGGTTAGGCCTATGTAGAACATCACCAACAACAAAATGCTCAATAGCAAAGTTGTTAGTGTTAAGGATTTTTTCTTGTGTCTCGTGTCTAAAAATGCCATTAGTTAGGCCGCACCGCCAAAATGACCTTGTAATTATTCCTGTTGGCAATATCCATTACGTTTACTGCCTCTTTTATGGCAACGCTCTCTTCCGCCCTCAAAATAATCGTAGGTTTTTCTTGACCTTCCAGTGCCTTTTTTAATTCAATTTCAATGTACTCTCCGTTTATTCTCTGATTGTTCACAAAATACTGCAAGTTCTTATCGATACTTA